>DATACV010000404.1:0-2712 GCA_036258875.1 Rubrobacteraceae bacterium | reverse complement strand
CCTCCACCGTCAGCCCCGCGAGCGCGGCCCCGTCGAGCGCCGTCCCTTCCAGGAGGTCCGGAGGCCGCGGGCTTCGATAGTCTTCGGCCGCACGGAGACGTTCTCGTCTCCCAGCGCGAGGTAGCGCCAGGGCAGCTCGGTGGCGCGCGTTATGCCTATCCGGGTAGTGGCCACGATCTCCCCTGGCGGCTTGCCGGCTGAGATCTTGAGGTCGCCGCGCGTCAGGTCCCGGCCGTCGTGCGAGAGATCTATCGCCAGCGACTGGGTGAGTCTTCCGGGCCCGTTGCAGAGGTTCGACTCCCTGCCGCGGCGCCGAGCCATGATCTCGCGTCCCTCGAGCGGACGCAGCGCCCGGATCAGGACGGCGCTCCCTACGCCCTCCCCCTCGCAGACGACGTTGAGCAGACGGTGCGTACCGTAGGAGAGATAGACGTAGGCGAGCCCCGGCCCACCGAACATGGTGCGGTTGCGCATCGTCGGCCCCTTGTAGGCGTGACTCGCCGGGTCATCGGGCCGGTAGGCCTCGGTCTCGACGATGGCGCCCGAGGCGAGACCTTCGGGGCTCCGGTGGGATAGGACGCAGCCCAGGAGGTCTACCGCGACCTCGCGGGGGTCGCGGTCGTAGAAGGCAGTTTCTAGAATATTCTCGGGGACTCCGGCTCGCCGGTGAGGTCCGTTATGCGGCGGGAGAGCTCGTCGAGGTCGAGCCCGGCCTCAGAGCGGATCGAGGACTTCAGCAGCGGCCTCACCTGGCCTATCTGCATCTGCAGCTCCCTCAAGAGCTCGACCGTCCCGCTCTCGGGGCCGACCATGTCGCGCAGGATGGTGCCTTCAGTCCGGCCCGCCGTCAGCGGCTCCGCGATGCCCTCGACGTAGACGAGCGTCCGGCGGCCGGGCCCGCGGTCCTCTTCTATGGGGACGAGGGCCACGATCCTGTCGGCCCGCACGAACTTGCCGAAACCGAGGGGTACGATGCGATCTGGCATGATCTTCATGGTGATTGAGGCTCCATTCCACAAGGATTTATAGCATCCTCGCAGACTTCCGGCGACCCGGCCGGCGCCACCCGAGCCCATGCCCGGGGCACGTCGTAGAGGTGGTGAGGCTCCAGCCGGCCCCCGGTCATCGCGTCCAGATCTCAAGGGGCACGGCGCGTCTTCCTGCGCCTGTTGGTCTAACTTTGTGGCGCTGGGCGGATGCAGTACCACAGGGAATGATGGGTTTGGTACTCGGATCCTGAACATCCTACCTTTACAAGATAGCGGGTCGTCTGCCGAGCCGTTATATTCCCGTTCGTGAGAACCGAGAGGCTAGCAGGTGATCGGGTCGAGCTGCGGCGCCACGCGCCAGATAACTACCGGCTCTACGGCGCGTGGTACGGGGACCCGGAGATCTGGCGCCTGACGAGCTGGGCCGCCACGCCCCTGAGTCCGCCCGCGGTCGAGCGGCTCTTCGAGGACAGGGAGCACTCCCCCGCGGACGACTCCTTCGCCATACACCTGAGGGACGAGGACGAGCCCATCGGGATCGTAAGCCTGATGAACATCAGCGAGGCGAACGCCTCGGCGGAGCTCTCCATCATCGTGGGCCACCCGGAGGACAGGCACCACGGCTACGGGGCCGAGGCCATCGCCGTGCTCCTCGACTACGCCTTCGGGGAGCGCAGCCTCAACCGCGTCGGCCTGAGCGTCTTCGAGTTCAACGAGGACGCTATCGCCGCCTACGGCAAGCTGGGATTCCGGGAAGAGGGTCGCCTCCGCAGGGCGCTCAGACGCGACGACGCTTTCCACGATGCCATCCTCATGAGCGTGCTCAAAGAGGAGTGGAAAACTTCTTAGCCCGAGCGGTTTGCACCGAGGAAGAGCCTCCAGGTCAGGTACCTAGGTTCATAGGGCATTAGGCTCTCAGGGTGTCGGTGGTCGCGGTCAAATGCCGGGCTCCTCGTCTCAAAACCTTAGCGCCTGAGTGCCTGAAATCCTTGGAAGACCTACTTCCTGAGCGAGGCCCCGAATTCCTCCTGCAGCCTGGCCGCAATGCGTCCGAGCTCGGCGTCCGCCTCCTCGTCGGTCAGCGTCTCCTCGGCCTGGAAGGTGAGGCTCAGGGCGACGCTCTTGTAACCCTCGGGCACCTGCGGGCCCTCGTAGACGTCGAAGACGCGGATCTCGGCGAGTATGGGGCTCCGCAGCGCCTCTACGGCGCCCAGCATCTCGCCTACCGCTAGCGGGGACGGCACCACCACCGCCAGGTCGCGGTTCACGGCCGGGACGTTGACGAAGGGCTCGAAGCGCGGCTCGGGGTCCGGATCACAGGCGCCGAGGTCCAGCTCGAACGCCGCGACCGGCCAGGCGCCCAGCTCGAACCTCTCGGCGAGCTCGGGGTGCAACTCGCCTACCCATCCCACCTCCATTTCGCCGAGGCGCACCACCGCGGAGCGGCCGGGGTGCAGGAAAGGCCTCTCCGCCGGCTCGAAGCGCGCGCCGGGGACGAGCCGCTCGACGAGGCCCTTTGCCTCGAAGAGGCCGGCCCGGAACTCGGGCACGTTCCAACCCGCCGGGCGCACGCTACCGGCGAGGACGAGACCTACCCTGGAGATCTCTCGCACGCCCATGAGCGAGTCTATGTTCGGCTCCGCGTCGGGGCCCAGCCTGTCTGTCTCGCCCGTGATCCGGAACCGGATCGCAGCCTCCCGCAACCCCTCGGGCGGGGGGTGCG
>DATACV010000403.1:0-5102 GCA_036258875.1 Rubrobacteraceae bacterium | reverse complement strand
GGACCCCCTCATAGGCGGGATCGCCGAGGCCTTCTGGGAGGCTGACCTCAAGATCTTCGGCCCTTCCCGCGCCGCCGCCCGCATAGAGGGCTCGAAGGTCTTCGCCAAGGAGCTGATGAAACACGCCGGCGTCCCCACCGCTCGCTTCGAGGCCTTCGACCGGGAGCCCGCGGCGCTCGCCTACCTCCGCAAGCTCAGCGACTACCCCGTCGTCGTGAAGGCCGACGGCTCAGCCGGGGGCAAGGGCGTGACGGTGGCCCGCAGCCGCGAGGAGGCCGAGAACGCCGTGCGCGCCTCCTTCGGGGGAAAGTTCGGGTCGGCGGGCGAGAGGATCGTCATCGAGGAGTACCTGGAGGGACGCGAGGCTTCGGTCTTCGTCATGACCGACGGCCACGAGATGCTCCCGTTCCTGCCCGCGCAGGACTACAAGCGCATCTACGACGGGGACGAGGGACCGAACACCGGGGGGATGGGAGCTTACTCCCCGCTCATGTGGATGGAGCCGGCCACCTACGCGGCCATCCTGGAGGAGATCATCCGCCCAACCATTCGCCAGATGGCGCTCATAGGTGCGCAGTACAGCGGCCTCCTGTACGCCGGCGTGATGGTGACCGACGAAGGCCCGAAGGCCCTGGAGTTCAACTGCCGCTTCGGGGACCCCGAGACGCAGGTGATCCTGCCGCGGATGGGCTCCGACCTCCTGGAGCTGATGATAGCCTCCGAGGTGGCGGACCTCGGCGGTCGCGAGGTCACCTGGTCGGCGGACAAGGCGGTGTGCGTCGTGCTCGCCTCGGAGGGCTACCCGGAGTCCTCCTCCTCGGGGGACGAGATCTCGGGCCTCGATAACATCCCCGCCGGCGTCTACATCTACCACGCGGGGACCGAGGAGCGCGACGGCCGGTTCTACACGGCGGGCGGGCGGGTCCTGAACGTCGTGGGCACGGGCCCGACGGTGATCGAAGCGCGCGCCCGCGCCTACGCCGCCGTGGAGCAGATCCATTTCGAAGGCATGCAGTACCGCACCGACATAGCCCTGGAAGCCATAGAGTTGGAGGATCTTTGAGCCCGAGTATAGGCATCCTGGTCGGCAGCAAGTCCGACCTTCCGGTCATGGAGAAGTGCACAACTCGCCTCGAAGACCTCGGGATAGAGTACGAGCTGGAGGTGCGCTCCGCCCACCGCAACCCCGATGACGTCGCCGAGTACGTCGCCTCCGCGCCAGGGCGCGGCATCAAGGTCTTTGTCTGCGCCGCAGGGATGGCCGCCCACCTCGCGGGCGCCGTCGCCGCGAGGACGAGCCTCCCCGTAATCGGGATCCCCATCGCCGCCGGAACCCTGGGCGGCTTCGACGCCCTCCTCGCGACCGTCCAGATGCCCTCGGGCGTGCCCGTCGCCACCGTGGCCGTCAACGGCGCAGCCAACGCCGCCGTCCTCGCCGCGCAGATACTCGCCCTCTCCGACCCCGAGCTGGCCGAGAGGTTACAGACCGGCCCATGATCGAACGCTACACCCTGCCGGAGATAGGGGCAGTCTGGACCGAGGAGGCGAAGTTCCGCTCCTGGCTCGAGGTCGAGCTCGCTGTCTGCCGGGCGAGGGCAGAGCTCGGCGAGATCCCCGCCGAAGAGGTCGAAGAGCTAACCCAGAGGGCGGGCTTCACGGTCGAGCGTATCCGCGAGATAGAGGAGGAGACGAACCACGACGTCATAGCGTTCGTCTCGACCGTCGCGGAGACCGTAGACAGCCCCGTCGCCCGCCACTTCCACTTCGGCCTGACGAGCTCGGACGTGGTGGACACCGCAGGCGCCTTGCAGCTGAGAGAGGCCCTCGACCTGATCTCCGCGGATGCCAGAGGGCTGACCACCCTCCTCTGCCAGATGGCGCTCGAACACCGCCACACGGTCATGGTCGGGAGGACGCACGGGGTGCACGCCGAGCCGACCGTGCTCGGGCACAGGCTCGCGGTCTGGGCCTTCGAGATGGAGCGGAACCTGGACAGGCTATCCCACGCCAGGGAGATCGCGGCCGTCGGCAAGATCTCCGGCGCCGTCGGCGTCTACGCTAACGTGGACCCGAAGGTCGAAGCCATCGCCTGCGAGGAGCTCGGCATAAGACCGGACCCCGCCTCGACCCAGATCGTGCAGCGCGACAGGCACGCCGAGGTCCTCGCTACCCTCGCGATCCTCGGCTCCACGATCGAGAAGATAGCGCTGGAGATAAGGGGTGCCCAGCGAACGGAGGTGCGGGAGCTGGCTGAGCCTTTCGGGCGCGGCCAGAAGGGCTCCTCGGCGATGCCCCACAAGCGGAACCCGATCCTCTGCGAGCGCCTGTGCGGGATGGCCCGTCTCATGCGCGGCTACGCGGGCGTGGGCTTCGAGAACAACGCCCTCTGGCAGGAGCGGGACATCTCCCACTCCTCGGCGGAGCGCGTCGTGCTGCCGGACGCCACGATACTCGCCCTCTACATGGTCCGCACCACCACGCGCGTCCTGCGCGGCCTTCAGGTCTACAAAGACCGCATGCTGCACAACCTCAACCTGGGCGGCGGCGTGGTCTACTCGGGGCGGGTCCTGCTCGCGCTCGTCGAGGCGGGCATGAGCCGCGGCGACGCCTACGCGGTGGTCCAGGGAGCGGCGATGCAGGCCTGGGAGGGGGAGGGCGGCTTCCGGGAGCTACTGGAGGAGAAGGAGGAGGTGCGCGAGCACCTCGGCGCGGACCTAGGGGTCCTCTTCGACCCCGCGCACGCGCTGCGCAACGTCGACGTTGTCTTCGAGAGGGTGGAGAGACTAAAGGGGAGGCTTGAAGGTGCCTGAAGAACTTCTCTACGAAGGGAAAGCCAAGAAGGTCTACGCGACCGATGAGGAGGGCGTGCTCGTCCACCGCTACAAGGACGACGCGACAGCGTTCAACGCCCAGAAGCGCGGCTCGTGGAAGGACAAGGGCCGCACCAACGCGACCATGAGCGCGACCATCTTCGCCTACCTCGAGGCTCACGGCGTCCCCACCCACTTCGTCGAGCAGGTAGACGACTCGGCCATAAAGACCCGCAGGCTCGAGATGCTCCCCGTCGAGGTCATCGTGCGCAACATAGCGGCAGGCTCCCTCGCGAAGCGCCTCGGATACGAGGAGGGGAGAGAGCTCAAGGCGCCCATCGTCGAGCTGTGCTACAAGGACGACGAGCTCGGCGACCCCCTGCTCAACTGGTACCACTTCCGCGAGCTCGGCGTCTCCGACGAGGACCTCGAGTTCTGCGAGGAGCTGGGCTTGAAGGTGAACGAGATCCTCACCCCCTTCTTCGACGAGCGGGGTGTCACGCTCGTGGACTTCAAGATAGAGGCCGGGCGCGACACCGAGGGCAGGCTCATGCTGGCGGACGAGATCAGCCCCGACACCTGCCGCTTCTGGGACAAGGAGACTGGCGAGAAGCTCGACAAGGACCGCTTCAGGCGCGACATGGGCGGCGTCGAAGAAGCCTATGCCGAGATGCTGCGCAGGGTGCAGGAGATCACGCAAAGGGGAGCGGTGGATTGAATAACGGTCAGCTTTCAGCGGTCAGCGGTCAGCCAAACGTCTACCCTGAGCGCAGCTGCCGTCGCGAGGTCGTTATCTTTACTGACTGCCTCGACCCTATCCGTGCTACGTTGTCTCTCCCGGGCCACGAGAAGCCAACCTCGAAGCTGAAGGCTCATGGCTGACAGCTTGAAAATCCGTATCCTCGTCCGCCCGAAGGCCGGGATCCTGGATCCCCAGGGCGAGGCGGTCCGCAGCGCGCTCCCGGCTCTGGGTTTCGGGGGTGTGGGCACCGTACACGTGGGCAGGCTCATAGAGATGGAGGTCGAGAGCACGGACGAGGTGGACGCTATGTGCCGGAGGTTGCTCGCCAACCCGACGATAGAGGAGTACGAGTGGGAGGTGGTCGGATGAGGATAGGGGTGACGATCTTCCCCGGCTCCAACTGCGACCGGGACGCCCTCTACGCCGTCGAGCGGATAGGCGCAGAGCCTGTCGAGCTCTGGCACGCAGACGCGGACCTCAAGGGCTCGGACGCCGTGATCGTGCCCGGAGGGTTCTCCTACGGCGACTACCTCAGGCCCGGCGCTATCGCGCGCTTCGCCAACGTCATGGCCCCGCTCGAGGACTTCGCCCGCTCCGGCGGACCCGTCCTCGGCGTCTGCAACGGCTTCCAGGTGCTCGCCGAGGCTCACCTCCTGCCCGGCGCGCTGCTGCGCAACACGGGTATGCGCTTCGTCTGCCGGCGGGTGCGCGCGCGCGTCGAGACTGCGAGCACGCCGTGGACCGCCTCGTGCGAGCCGGGCGAGGTGCTCACGCTCCCGGTCGCGCACAACGAGGGCAACTACTTCGCCGACCCCGCGACGCTCGCGCGGCTGGAGGACGAAGACCGCGTGGTCCTGCGCTATCTTGAGAATCCCAATGGCTCCGCGAACGACATAGCGGGCGTCTGCAACGAGGGCCGGAACGTCGTCGGGATCATGCCGCACCCCGAGCGGGTCTCGGACGAGGCGCTGGGCTCGGAGGAGGGGCTCCGCATCCTGCGCTCCGTCCTCGCGGGGGCGAGGGTTTGAACCTCCAGGAGACCTACACCTCTCTGGGCCTAACGGACTTCGAGTACGACCGCGTCCTGGAGCTCCTCGGCCGCCCCCCGAACTACCTGGAGCTCTCGCTCTTCTCCGTGATGTGGAGCGAGCACTGCGGCTACAAGAACAGCCGTCCCCTGCTCGGGCGCTTCCCCAACTCGGGGCCGCGCGTGTTGCAGGGGCCGGGCGAGAATGCCGGCGTCGTCGAGGTAGGGGAGGGCTGGGCGCTCGCGTTCAAGGTCGAGAGCCACAACCACCCTTCGGCGGTCGAGCCCTACGAGGGGGCCGCCACGGGGGTGGGCGGCATCATCCGGGACATCCTGGCGATGGGCGCTCGGCCCGTCGCGCTCCTGGACTCTTTAAGGTTCGGGACGCTGGACGAGGAGAGGAACCGCTACCTCTTCCGGGAGGTGGTGCGTGGGATCGGGGGCTACGGGAACGCCGTCGGCGTGCCGACGGTCGGCGGGGAGGTCCAGTTCGCCCCCGCCTACTCCGGCAACCCGCTGGTAA
>DATACV010000402.1:0-2584 GCA_036258875.1 Rubrobacteraceae bacterium | reverse complement strand
GGCGCCGAAGCCGACCTCCCTCTCCGCGAGCCTGAACCCCGCCGCGGAGCGCGTTACGTTCAGGTGCTCGGCCAGCAGCTCCGCGCGCTCGTCGGAGACGAAGCAGCGCGCCTCGCGCCGCGTGATGCCCGCGGCGACCATCCCGACGTCGGCGACGACGGGGGCGCCGCGACGCAGCGCCTTCAAGCCGCCCTCCAGGGCCGCCTCGTCGAGGACCATGCTCTCCGCGTAGGCCAGGTCTGCGGAGGCGTGGATGACGCGCTCCGCCACCGCACGCGAGAGCGGCTCGAGGTGCGAGAGGTCAACCAGCTCCCGCAGGCGGCGGTAGCTCTCGGTCTCTATGCGGTGCACGCGTCTCATCTTCTCTCCGGTATTATGACCTCAACGCACGCCGCGACGGGGCAGACCTCCGCGCACTCCGCGCAGCCCGTGCAACGCTCCTCCAGCACCATCAGAGGTGAAGGATAATCCCTGGGGGCCGGGTGTATGGCCTTCTCCGGGCAGGTCCTTATGCAGGCCCCGCAACCAGCGCAGAGGTCCGTCACGGCGAAGACCCTCATACCCCGTAACCCCGCGGCGTTACCATCCTCCCTGCCCTGACCTCCGTCCGCGAGCTGCCGACGATCACCACGGTGAGCATGTCCACCTCTTCGGGGCGAAGGGAGCCGAGGTCCGTGAGGCTGACCTCCTGCCCCTCGCGGTAGGCGTCCCTGACGACCCCCACTGGGGTGTCGGGGGGGCGGTGCTGGAGCAAAACCTCCCGCGCCTTCCCGAGCTGCCAGTCTCGCCCCTTCGAACGCGGGTTGTAGAGCGAGACGACGAAGTCCGCTTCGGCGGCGGCCCGCACCCGCTCCAGGATGATCTCCCACGGGGTGAGGAGGTCGGAGAGGCTGATCGCGCAGTGGTCGTGCCCGAGCGGCGAGCCGAGCAACGAAGCCGCGGCCTGCGCCGCCGTGATCCCCGGTACCACGGTAACTTCGACGTCCTCACCCGCGAGCTCCAGAGCCGGGGAGGCCATCGCGTATACGCCAGCGTCCCCGCTCGAGACAAGCGCGACGCTCCCGCCGGCGCGCGCCTCGGCGAGCGCCTCCTTCGCGCGCTCGACCTCGCTGCCGAGCGGCGGCGTCGAGACCCTGGTCCCCGGACGCAGCAGGTGCCTCACGCGCTCCACGTACTGCTCGAGCCCGACGACGAGCTCCGAGGCGGCGAGCGCCTCGCGGGCGAGGGGTGGGATCAGGGCGTCGTCCCCCGGCCCCAGGCCCACGAGTGCGAGCCGGCCCCTCACCGGCAGCCTCCCCACGGCGACGGTGGCCATCCCGGACTTCCGCTTCTCCACCACTAGCTCGGCCCCGCTCGCGAGCACCGACGCCTCCGCGACGCTCGGCGTGCCGATGGCGTCCCTGACGACGGGCGAGGGGTTGGGAACCTCCACGGAAGAGAGCTCTCCCGCCGCGAAGAACCGGAGCGGCACGCCGAGCCTCCTCGCCGCCTCGAGCAGACCTGCCTCGTCGGACTTCGCCTCGACGCTCGCCAGCGACGCGACGCTCTTCTCCGAGAGCCCCGCGTCTTCGAGCGACCGGCCAAGGAGGGCCAGGATCTCCCCTGCCCCCGCGCCCCGGCTGCACCCTACGCCGGCGACGAGCGAGGGCGGGCGGTAGACGGCGGCGGGACGCGGCACGCTGACGGTCCGGTCGGAGACGAAGATCACCGGCGGCTCGGGCTCCTCCGCGCGCACCACGTTGTGCGGCAACGGCCTGAGCGGCCAGCGAGAATCGGAGACGAGGTCGACCCGCTCCCCGGAGACGAGCGCCGCCCCTACCGCCGCGAGGTCCGAGCCGTCTTCTATCTGGAAACCGAGATCCGCCCCGAGAGAGTCGAGGGCCGGAACACCCGCTGCGTCGCTGGCCGTGGTCACCACGGGGGTGGCGCCAAGAGTGTCCGCCACGCGACCCGCGAGCGCGTTAGCGCCGCCCCCGTGCCCCCCTGCGAGCGCGACGGCGAAGCGCGCGGCGTCGTCCACGCAGACTACGCCGGGATCGTGGTGCTTGCTCTCGAGGAGGGGCGCCACGAGGCGCACGGCCGCGCCGGTGGCGAGGAAGAGGACGATGCTGTCGCACTCCTCCCAGGCTTGCCGCAGCGCCTCTCCCGGTCTGGCTTCGTAGAGGCGAGCCTCGGGCCAGACCCGTTCGAGGTGGGCGGCGTTCTTGCGGCCGTTCGCGGTCGCGGAGACGAGCCCGATCACCGCCTCCTCCCCCAGACCACGAAGACTGGCCCTTCGGCGGCGAGACGGTGCATCTCCCCGATCCCCTTTACGCGGGAGGTCTGCATAAGAGTAGTCTCGACCTCCAGGCCGCACCCCTCAAGTATTCTCCCGGCCGGGACTACCCGTTCCAGGCAGATGAGGCTCAGGACCACAGCTCGGCGTGCCCGGACGGCGGAAAGCTTCAGTATCTCCTCGAAGTTCCCGCCCGAGCCTCCGATAAACACAGCATCGGGTTCGGGGAGATCACGCAGCGCCTCGGGGGCTTCGCCCTCGAGGACTCGTACGCAGACGCCGTGGCGGGAGGCGTTCTCGCGGATGCGT
>DATACV010000401.1:0-3191 GCA_036258875.1 Rubrobacteraceae bacterium | reverse complement strand
AACCGCCAGCGCGCCGAAGAGCTGCACGACAGCGATCCCGGAACCGGAGACGCAATGAGCGGACCGGCTCGTGCCTGAGGAGAATGGAAATGGCCGTGAACGCGCCGGGAACATCTTCGAGGCGCGCGGGATAACCAAGGTTTTCGGCGGCCTGGTGGCGGTGAGCGAGGTGGACTTCGACATTCCCGAGCGCTCGATAGTCAGCCTGATCGGACCGAACGGCGCCGGCAAGACGACGTTCTTCAACATGGTGAGCGGCCTCTACGAGCCCTCGGCGGGAACCTTCGTCTTTCAGGGCCGCAACATAACAAAGCTCCGGCCACACCAGCGGGCACAACTGGGCATCGGGCGCACCTTCCAGAACATCCGACTCTTCGACACCATGAGCGCCGGGGAGAACGTGCTCGCCGGGATGCACACGCGGCTCAAGGGCAGCATCCTCGGCTCGATCTTCAGCACGCCCGGGACCCGGCGCGAGGAGCAGGAGGGCCAGGAGAGGGCCGCGGAGCTTCTAGACTTCGTCGGCATCCGCGAGCGGGAGACGTTCGCCAAGAACCTCTCTTACGGGGACCAGCGGCGCCTCGAGATAGCCCGCGCCCTGGCCTCCGAACCCAAGCTCCTGCTACTGGACGAGCCGACGGCGGGGATGAACCCGCAGGAGACCGCACGCCTCACAGAGCTCATCGGGCGCCTCAGGGAGGAGCGGGGGATCTCGATCCTCCTCATCGAGCACGAGATGAGGGTCGTCATGAGCATCTCCGACCGGATCACCGTCCTGGATCACGGGGAGAAGATCTCCGAGGGATCGCCACGTGAGGTGCGGGAGGACCCGAGGGTGATCGAAGCCTACCTCGGCACCGCGAAGACCGGATAGAGCATGCCGCTGCTCGAGCTAGAGAACATGCACAGCTACTACGGGCACATCCACGCCCTGCGCGGGATCTCGCTCACCGTCGACGAGGGCGAGGTTGTCACGCTCATCGGTTCCAACGGCGCCGGCAAGACGACCACCTTGCGCTCGATCCACGGCATCCTGCCGCCGAGGGAGGGCAAGATCATCTTCGACGGCGAGGAGATACAGGGTGTCCCCGCGCACGAGCTCATAGGCAGAGGGATCGCCCAGAGCCCCGAGGGGCGCAAGATCTTCTTCCGCATGACGGTCCTCGAGAACCTGGAGATGGGCGCCTACCACCGCAACGACGCCTCGGAGGTCCGGGAGGACATGGACCGCGTCTTCGACCTCTTCCCGCGCCTCAAGGAGCGCACCAAACAGGAGGCGGGCACCATGAGCGGCGGCGAGCAGCAGATGCTCGCCATCGGCCGCGCCCTGATGAGCCGTCCGAAGCTCTTGCTCCTCGACGAACCCTCGATGGGTCTCGCGCCCGTGCTCGTCGAGCGCATCTTCGAGATCATCCGCGAGATCAACAAGCAGGGCACCACGCTACTGCTCGTCGAGCAGAACGCTAACGTGGCGCTCGAGATCGCCACCCGCGGCTACGTCCTGGAGTCGGGCGCGATCGTGAACTCCGCCTCGGCCTCGGAGCTGCGCGAGGACCCCTCGGTCCGCGAGGCCTACCTCGGCGAGATCTAATCGCTCTACCGGCCAGAATGGGCCAACAGTAGTATGTGTCCCTCTCGCCCATGCATTATCCTGTAACCCTATGTTCGGCTCCGACGCCCGGCCACACGGCACGATAACCACCACGTTCTACGCGCCTTCCTTAGCGGTGAGCCGCTACGCGTGCGGCTGGTACGGCGTCGGGCACACCAACCGCCGGCAGCCCGGCGAAATGCGCGGGACGGTTATCGGGAAAGAGGGCAGGTTCAAGTTCCTGGCAGAGAGGAGGTGACGCTCTAGCTCAACGACCAGGACGGTGACCCATGACCCTTGATTACCGCGCGGGCCTGTACGAGGCCTGCCGACAGATCTCTCCCATCACTCCCGACTATGCAAACCTCCCCATAGAGGAGGGCTTCGACTGGTCCCCCCGCCTTGCCGGCGTCTTCTTCGACCGGCTCTACCTCGTGGTCTTCCGCTCGGTGCGGCGACCGACGGCGGACCTGAAACGCCTCAAAGAACACGACGACAGGGCCTACGACGCGGCCCTGGAGGTTGGTGGACTCCTGCGCTACTTCAAGGGCGAGATGAACGAGCGCCGCGAGTGTCTCTCGTTCTGCCTGTGGGAGGGCAGGGAGCAGGCGGTGGCGGCGGCGGGCGGCGCCTCCCACCAGACGGCCGCCCAACTGACGGCCCGGATGTACGAGACGTACACCCTGGAACGTTACGAGCTGGCGAAAGAGGGGATGGGCGGCCTCGTCTTCCGGCGCCTTGAAGAGACGCCGCAGCGCGAGGGCAGGGGGGTCTCCGCCGCCCGGCTCTAGCGGCCGTGCGAGCCCGCGAGCGCGCGGGTTATTCCGGTTTTTCGGGGGCGGGGTCCGCGGTATAATCGGTTGGAATGCGTGTCTACCTTATCGATGGATATTCCCTGCTCTACCGGGCGTTCTACGCGCTGCCGCAGAGCATAGCGACCAGCAGCGGACTGCCCACCAACGCGCTCTACGGCTTCACGAGCATGGTCTTGAAGCTCCTCGACTCCGAGGAGGAGGTCGGGATCGGGGTTGTATGGGACGGCGGGATGCCGGCTTTCCGGCTCGAGATCTTCCCCGAGTACAAGGCGCACCGCTCGGCTATGCCCGAGGAGCTCAAGGTCCAGCTCGACCACCTCGACGAGATCCTGGAGTCCATGAACGTCCCGGCCATCCGGGCCGAGGGGTTCGAGGCTGACGACGCTCTGGCGACCATGAGCAAGCAGGTGCCGGACGGCATCGAGCTCTTTATCGTGACCGGCGATCAGGACGCGATGCAGCTCGTCGACGGCAACGTCAAGGTCCTCAGGACCACGCGCGGCGTCTCCGAGACCAGGACGTACGGACGGGACGAGGTCGTCGAGGAGTATGGCGTGACGCCCGAGCAGATCCCCGACTACAAGGCTCTGGTCGGCGACCCCTCGGACAACATCCCGGGAGTGAGAGGTATCGGTCCCAAGGGTGCGGCGTCCCTCTTGCAGCGGTTCGGTTCGGTGCAGGGGATCTACGACAACCTGGACGAGGTCACCGCGAAGGGCACCCGCAACAAGCTCGAAGAAGGGCGCGAGAGCGCCTTTATCTCGCTGGAGCTCGCGAGGATGCGC
>DATACV010000400.1:0-5475 GCA_036258875.1 Rubrobacteraceae bacterium | reverse complement strand
GGCCGTAGAGTTGGGAGACCTCGACGAACCGCTCCGGGGGGAATGCGGCCGGCGGGGCAGGCAAGTTCCGCCCGTAGAACTCGTCGAGGCCCGCGCTCTCCCGCGCCCCGGCCGCCAGCGCGGCCAGAAAACCGTCCCCCGTGCTCCACGGGTGAGCCCGCAGGCGCAGCTTCCCCCGCCCTCCCGTGATGTATCGTCCGACCAGCTCCTGGTTCGCGGCAAAACCGCCGGACGCCAGGACCACGGCGTCCGCCTCCTCTAGCCGACGTCCCTCGACCGTGGCTACACCCGCCCCTGTAACCCGCCCTCGCGCGTCCTGCGCCAGGTCTCCTAGCGTCGCTCGCATGATGACCCGCCCGCCCGAGGCGGCGATGCCTTCCGACAGTGCCTCGACGGTTTGCCGCGGCTCGAAGCGAGCGCCCGAGGTCAGCGGGTTGCCCGTCTCGCGCGCTGAGACGGGCGCGCCGAGGTCCTCCAGCCACGAGAGACCCGGTGCCAGCCTGTCCAGGATCATCGTCTGCAGGGCGACGTCGCCGCCGGGGGCCTCGCGCCTGAAGGTCGGCAGGTCCCTGTAGGTCCAGACGTAACCGCTGGAGTAGACCAGGGAGCCGCCGAGCCGGTCGCCCTTCTCGAGGAGGGTGACGCTGGCGCCGAGCTCAAGGGCCCGTCGGGCGGCGACCAGCCCGGCCAGGCCGCCGCCGGCGACGATGAGCCGCATCGGGTCTACCTAGGTCAGGGAGAAGGTGGGCTTGTGCTCCACGTACTCTACGCTCACGCCCTCGGGCCCCCGGACGAAGACAGCCAGAGTGTTCGGCCCTTCGACGAAGTCCTGTATCTCGAGCCCCCGCTCCTCGGCCTGCCTGCGGTGATCGTCGGCCGAGTCGACCAGGCAGCCGAGGTGAAAGAGCATCCCCTGAGCCACGCCGCCGGGCTCGGAGGCGGCCAGACCCAGCCGGTACTCCCCGGCCTTCACGGTAGTGGCGTCCTCACCCGGCGCGAAGCCCATCTCCACGAAAGTTCGGGCAGAGCCCTCCGGATCGCCGGAGCGCAGGACGAGGCCCTCCAGATCGTAGTCCGTGAATTCGCCCTCGCCTCGGACCAGGGCGAGGGGCAAGCCCTCCGGGCCGGGGAAGCCGTACCCGCCTTCGGAGGCTTCGGCCTCGGGTAGCCGCGCGGCGGCGGAATCCAGATCCTCGACGCGTATCAGTATCCTCTCTATCACCCCCGGCACCGGCTCGGTGCCATCCGGGGCGTCGAAGAGGGTCAGCTTGCCGAGCCTACCCCCGGCGCCGACCAGGGTGTAGCGGTCGGTGCGGTCGACGACGTGAAACCCCAGGTACGAGGTGAGAAAGTCGGCGGCGGCGTCCCTATCACGCATGTAGAGAGCTACGTGATCCAGCTTCTGTACCTTCAACTTCCCTCTTTCTGCGAGTTGACTGATCGGCTAAAAGATACCACGCGGCGCATGCTTTACCGCCGTAGCGGCGATCCCTCTCCCTCCGATAGTGGCAAGAGGCGGGTCGGCAAAGCCCGGATTGGCTAAGGCTTTCTCCTCTCTCATCGCTGCGCCGATGGTACTGGCGAAACCCAAAAAAACCGCGGCCGAAAACACACAGCGCGCTGGCGGGTCGGCTACGAGAAAGCCATCCGCACGAGCTCGGGCAAAACCTCACCCGCCCTGCCGCGCAGCGCGTGGTCCGCGCGCCCGGTGAGCGGCGTCTCGCCCGGGTTGACCTCGACGACCGTCGCGCCGCTCTCGAGCGCCTCGTGCGGCAACGCGGCGGCAGGGTAGACGAGCCCCGAGGTCCCGACCGAGAGAAACACGTCGCACCCGCGGGCAGCCTCCGACGCCGCCTCCATCGCCCCTGCGGGCAACATCTCCCCGAACCACACCACGTCGGGCCGCAGGTAGGCCCCGCAACCCGGGCAGAGTGGTGGGATGGACCCCTCGTCCTCCGGCTCGACGATAACGCCCTCCCAGGAGCACTTCGAGCGGAGGATGTTTCCGTGAAGTTCGGTCACGCCGCGGCTGCCCGCCCTCTGGTGCAGTCCGTCCACGTTCTGGGTTACGAGGGTGAAGGTGAGGATCCTGCCCTCCAGCTCCGCGAGGGCCCGGTGGGCCGGGTTTGGCTCGGCCTCGGAGACGAGCCTTCGCCGCCACTCGTACCACTCCCACACCAGGCGCGGGTCCCGGTCGAAGGCCTCGGGAGTCGCGAGCTGCTGCGGGTCGTAGCGCTCCCAGAGGCCGGTCTGGGCCTCCCGAAAGGTCGGGACCCCGCTCTCCGCCGAGACGCCGGAGCCGGTCAGGACGGTAACCCGCCCGGCTTCGCGGAGGGACTGGATCAGGTCCCGCGGAATCCCCGGCACGCCGACGAGGCTCAACCCGCGACGGCCCTGAGAAGCTCCTTTGCCCCGTCGGCGACGGGTACCGCCCGCTCCTCGCCAGAGCTCATGTCGCGCAGCGTGCTGACGCCTCGCGCGAGTTCGTCCTCGCCGAGGATGGCCGCGAAGGCCGCGCCGGAGCGGTCGGCCTGCCTGAACTGGCCCTTCGCGCTGCGGCCCGCGTAGTCCAGGTCGCAGGCGACGCCCTCGGCCCGCAACGCGCTAGCGAGGCTCATCGCCACGGTCCTGGCCCCCGGCGTCAGGGTGACGAAGAAAACGTCGAGGGCGGTGGAGGCTTCGTGCGAAGCCGCGGCGAGCAGGATGCGCTCGACGCCGCTGCCGAACCCGATCCCCGGCATGTCCGGGCCGCCGAGCTCGGAGACGAGGCCGTTGTAGCGGCCCCCCGCACCCACGGTGTCCTGCGCCCCCAGAGAGCCGCTCTTGGCCTCGAAGACCGTCAGAGTGTAGTAGTCGAGCCCGCGCACGAGCCGCTCGTCCACCTCGTACGGTATGCCTAGCGCCTCCAGCCCCTCCTCTACGGCGGCGAGGTGGCCGGCGGCCTCAGGGCTCAGGAATTCTCCTATCGTGGGCGCCTCCGCGAGGAGCGCCCGGGTGTTCTCGTCCTTGGAGTCGAAGGTCCGCAGCGGGTTCGTCTCCAGGCGGGCTACCGAGTCGGGGTCGAGCTCTCTCTCGTGTCTGCGCAAGAAGGCGCGCAGCTCGGGGACGTAGAGCCGGCGCGTCTCCATGTCGCCCAGGTTGTTCAGGTACACCAGTTCGTCCTCCACGCCCGCGGCCTGGTGGATGGCGTAGAGTAGTGAGATCACCTCGACGTCTACGAGCGGGTCGGCGGAGCCCAGGATCTCGACCCCGATCTGGGTGTGCTGGCGGTAGCGACCCTTCTGCTGCTGCTCGTAGCGGAACATCGGCCCGACGTAGAAAAGCTTCAAGGGCTGGGCCTGCTTGTAGAGCCCGTGCTCGACGTAGGCGCGCACTACCCCCGCCGTCCCCTCCGGACGAAGCGCGAGCTCCCTCCCCCCCTTGTCCTCGAAAGCGAACATCTCCTTGCGGACGATGTCCGAGGCCTCACCCACGCTCCGCACGAAGAGCTGCGCTTCCTCGAAGATCGGCGTCCTGACCTCCGAGTAGTTGTAGCGGCGAAACAGCTCGCGGGCCCGCTCCTCCACGAAGGTCCACAGCTCGGGCCTCTCGTGCGGCTCGCGGCCTCCGGGGTAGACGTCGTAGGTACCCTTGGGTGCCCTGTAGCTCACGGCAGGATAGGCGGCAGGTACGGGTTCGTGCGCAGCTCCTCCGCGGCAAAGAGTATGGGTCCGTGCCCGGCGAAGAGGCGCGTGCTCTCGCCCCAGTAAGGCATCACCTTGCGTAAAGAGACCTCGATCTCCTCCCACGAGGATCCGGGGATGTCCGTCCGGCCAACGCTCCCCGGCAGCACCAGGTCGCCTACGATCTGATCCTCACCCACGACGAAAGTGACAGATCCGGGGGAATGCCCTGGCGTATGGAGCACCAGTATCCGCTCGCCCGCCAGATACAGCTCCTGGCCGTCGTCGAGCGGCTCGTAGACCGAGACGCCCGTCCGGTCGGCGTCGTCCGGGTGGACGTACACGGGCGCGTTCGTCTCCCGCAGCACGGCGCCGAGGGCGTTCACGTGGTCGGCGTGGCCGTGGGTTACCAGGACCGCAGCCACGGGCTGGCGGACGGCAGCGAGTATCTTCTCAGGCTCGGCTCCAGCGTCCACTACCAGGTCGCCCTCGGGGGCGTGGACGACGTAGGCGTTGACCTCGAAGCCGTCCATGGAGAGCGTTACCTGCTCGGTCTCGGTCACGACCTCTGGCGCTCCAGGGGGGTGCCGTCGCGGGAGACCCGCCGCACCTCGTAGACGTCGGGGATGCCGCGGACCTTGCGGATGACCTCGTCGACGTGCTGCACGCTGGCCGCCCTGAAAGCGAAGCGGCTCAGGGCCGTCCGGTCCTCGATGGTGTCCACGCGCGCGGAGAGTATGTTCACCCCGGCGTCGGAGATCGTCTTGGTTATGTCGCTCAGGAGGTGCGTCCGGTCCAGCGCCTCGACGAGGAGCTCCACGGTGAAGAGCTTCCCGTTGGTGGCTGCCCACTCGACCTCGACGAACCGCTCGGGGTCGCGCGACCTCAGAGCCCTGGCGTTGGTGCACCCCGCGGCGTGGACCACGACGCCGCGTCCGAGCGAGACATACCCCACTATGTTGTCCCCCGGCATCGGGGTGCAGCAGCGGGCGAGCCGCGTCAGGATGCCGCTCGAGCCCACCACCCGTACTCCCGTCTCCTCTCCCGTGCCCGTCTCCGCCTCCGGGAGAGGGAGCGGGACGAGGGCCGGGCTCCTCGTCTCCTCCTCTTCCTTGGGCTTGACGCGCTCGGCGATGCGGTGGACCACGTTCTCCGCCGAGAGGACACCGGCGCCTATCGCGGCGAGCATGTCGTCCGGGGTCGCGCAGTTCGTGAGGCGCGCGACGTCCTCCAGGACACCCGACGGCACCTTGCCGATGCGCTGCTTCTTCAGCAGGCCGACTACCTTCTCGCGACCGCTGGAGAGGTTGTCCTCCCGGTCTGCCTTGTTGAAGAACTGCCGGATCTTGTTGCGGGCACGACCGCTCTGGACCACCGCCAGCCAGTCGCGGCTCGGGCTCGCGGACTTGCCGGTGATGATCTCGACACGGTCACCGGAGACCAGCTCCGAGTCCAGCGGCACGATCCTGCCGTTCACCTTCGCCCCGATGGTGCGGTGGCCGACCTCCGTGTGGACGTGGTAGGCGAAGTCTATAGGTGTCGCGTTGGAGGGGAGGCTTATGACGTCCCCCTTCGGCGTGAAGACGTAGACCTCATCGGCGACCAGCTCGCCCTTCAAGGATTCCATGAACTCCGCGGCGTCGGTAGTCTCCTTCTGCCACTCGATCATGCTCTTGAGCCAGCCGAGGCGCGCCGCCTCGCCGTCCCTGAGGCCCTCCTTGTACATCCAGTGCGCCGCGATGCCGAACTCGGCGGTCGCCTCCATCTCGGCGGTGCGGATCTGGATCTCGAGCAGCTTGCCCTCGTTGGACAT
>DATACV010000399.1:0-2292 GCA_036258875.1 Rubrobacteraceae bacterium | reverse complement strand
CGGTAGAAGACCACGCCGACCGTCGGGCGTGCCGGGTCGTGGAGCGCGACGAGGTCCTCCAGGGACGAGCCGTCCGGGAGCGCCGGGTGGTAGACGCCGAGCTCCGGCACGGGCGCCGGGGGCTCGAAGCCGTAGCCCTCCAGGAGCAGGGTATCCGCGACGAAGCGAAGCAGGTTCGCGGTGTTGGCTACCCCGCCCCACCTGAGATACTCGAACGCCTCCGCCACAGCCCCTGAGGGCGCGGTCGAGAGGGCAGTGAGCTCGGCGTCGGGCTCCGCCTCCCCGCAGAAGGCCAACAGCGGTACCCCGCCCTCCTCGCACCGGCGCCGCAGCTCCTCGAACCCTTCGGACCAGGCCCGGCGCCCGCCGAGCAGGCGTACCAGCACCGCCCTGGCCCCCGGCACCGCCCCGTCGAAGAAGGAACCGGCATCTTCGAGCGTCGCGGGGTTCGCGCAGCGGACCTCGGGGAAGCCCTGCGGCAGCAGCTCGGCCGCCCGCGAGGCGGCCAGGATCTCGGTGTCCGCGGTGGTTATGAAGAGGAGCTTCGTTGCTTTCGAGCTTTCAGCCATCAGCTATCAGCCTTCAGGTTTCGGGCTACTTCGCCGCGAGCCGGCGCCGCAGATGTCGTCGGAACGGGTAGCGAGACTTCGCCGTTTACCGAATGCGACGATCTCTCCGGCGAGAGTTCGTCGGTCACGGTTTGCTGACCGCTGATAGCTGAAAGCTGACCGCTGACGACGGGCAGCCCGGAGGGCGGACCGTCGTCTACGAGACGCAAGAGGGCTTCTCGGTCGACGTTCTCGGCTACGAGATCGCCCAGTCTGTCCAGCCTCTTCTCGCGGGCTGCGGCGAAGGACTCCTCGCCCGGCGCCCAGTCGAGGCCGCGTTGTACGGCTACCCAGCGCAAGAACCTCCGGCGAAAGGCGTCGGACTCCATAATCCCGTGCCAGGAGGTCCCGAAGACGGCGCCGGACCGGCAGCCCTCGTCGATCCCCACTCCCACGAAGAGGGGATCGCCGCCGTGGCGGTAGACCCGTCCGTGGCGGATCTCGTACCCCGCTACCTCGGCGTCCCCGAAGAGGGGCGCCCTCCCGTCCGGGCGCGCGAGCAGCTTCTCCTCCTCGAAGAAGGTCTCGACGGGGAGGAGCCCGAGGCCGGGCGCCTCTCCCTCGCCGCTCTCGATCGCGTCCACTATCCGCTCCCCGAGCATCTGGTAGCCGCCGCAGATGCCCAGGGTGGGAAGGCCGCGGCGGGCGCGCTCCGCGAAGGCGCGGTCCAGGCCGCGGGAGCGTAGCCCTGATAGGTCGGAGACGGTGGCCTTGGTGCCGGGGATCACAGCGAGGTCGGCGGAGAGCACCTCCGCCGGCGATGTGGTGAAGGAGACGAAGACGCCGGGCTCGTGGGCGAGGGCGTCGAAGTCGGTGAAGTTGCTGATCCTCCCCAGGCGCGCGACCGCGACCCGCAACACGTCCCGCCCGAGCGGGGGCTTCGCCTCCCCCCTGGCGTCGAGGGCGAGCGAGTCCTCGCCGTCGAGCCCGAGCTCCTCCACGTAGGGCAGCGTACCGAGAAACGGCCGGCTGGTTAGCCGGGCAAACTCTTCCAGACCCGGCGCCAGCACCGCCATGTCGCCGCGGAACTTGTTGACGAGGAAGCCGCAGATCAGGGCCTGATCCGCCGCCGACAGTAGCGCCAGCGTCCCGTAGAGGGAGGCGAAGAGCCCGCCGCGGTCTATGTCCCCGACGAGGACTACCGGCATCCCCGCCGCCCGCGCCAGGCCCATGTTCGCGAGGTCGTAGGGCCGCAGGTTTATCTCCGCCGGGCTCCCCGCGCCCTCGCACACGACCACGTCGAACCTCGCCTTGAGGTCCTCGAGGGATTCGAGGACTACCGGCAGGAGATCCCTCTTCATCCCCTGGTAGCTCTTGGCGCTGGCCGTGGCCCAGGGCCTGCCGCGCACGATGACCTGCGTGTCGTGCGCCGAGGGTTTCAAGAGCACCGGGTTCATGGCGGCTTCCGGCTCGACGGTGGCGGCCTGAGCCTGGGCTGCCTGGGCGCGGCCTATCTCGGCCCCTCCCCGGGTCACGAAGGAGTTCAGGGCCATGTTCTGCGCCTTGAAGGGGGCGACTTCGATACCTTCGCGGGCGAGCCAGCGGCAGATACCGGCCACGACGACGCTCTTCCCGGCGTCGGAGTGGGTCCCGGCGACGAGCAGGGTCCCTCTCAAAGCGCGCCCCTCCTGCGCGCCCGCTCGCAGAGCACCCCGAAGAAGCAGCCGATGCTCGCCCACAGCAC
>DATACV010000398.1:0-2343 GCA_036258875.1 Rubrobacteraceae bacterium | reverse complement strand
GTTCTTCACGGCCTCCGTCAGGGCGGTGGGCGTGTTCGTGACCCCAGGTCCCTGGTGGACCGTGCAGACGCCCAGCTTGCCGCTGACGCGGGCGTACCCGTCTGCCATGGCGACGGCGGCCTCCTCGTGGCGCGAGGCGTGGAAGGCCACGCCGCAGTTCCTCGTCATGTGATCCACGAGCCCGAAGTTCCCGCTGCCAACGAGGCCGAAGACATTCTCGACCCCGAGCCGGCTCAGGGTCTCGGCCACCGCTTCGTATACCTTGACCTCCACCGCTACCTCCGGTCGAACGGCAGGTACCCTGGCGGACGCGACAGGCGTGCGGGCTCTCCACCCCCGCCGACCGGCCGGGGCCCGCCGGCCTCTCGATGCGATCTCCCGCTCTCCCTCGTCCTTCCCCCCGCCATTCTGGCTGCTGGTCGGCCGTGATGCAAACCAGTATCGGGTAGACTTCGGCCTCGAAGTAGCCGGACCGATAGACGAGAGAAGCGATGGGCAGAGGCACAAACGGATGATCAGCGGGAAGACGCGTTTGCTGGCCCTGATCGGGCACCCTGTCGAGCACAGCCTGAGCCCCGCGATGCACAACGCCTCCTTCGCCGCCGAGGGCCTCGACTACGTCTACGTCGCCCTCGACGTGAGGCCGGAGGACCTTTCCGCGGCCGTGAGGGGCGCCGTGGCGCTGGGTTTCCGGGGCTTCAACGTCACCATGCCCCACAAGCGTGCGATGGTCCCGCTCGTGGACGACGTTGACGAAGCGGCCCGGGTCTCCGGGGCCGTGAACACGGTGGTGATCGAAGGGGCCAGGCTGCGCGGCTACAACACCGACGGGGGCGGGATGGTGTTGGCCTGCGAGGAGGCCGGCGTCGAGCTCTCCGGACGGCGCGTCCTGCTGCTGGGCGCCGGGGGTGCGGCTGCGGCCGTGGCCCTCGCTTTCGGCGGCGAGGGCGCGGTGGAGATGCGCGTCGTCAACCGCAGCGTGCGGCACGCCCTGGATCTGCGGGCCAAGCTGCGCGGGGCCGGCCTGAAGAGGGTCGAGGTCTACCCTTGCGACGCGCTCGACGAGGCCGCCCGGGACGCGGAGGTCATCGTGAACGCCACTCCGCTGGGGATGAAGGACGGGGACCCCCTGCCGATACCACCCGAGTACCTGGACGAAGGCAGGACCGTCTGCGACGCGGTCTACCGTCCGGGAAGGGAGACCGCGCTCGTCCTCGAGGCCCGCCGACGGGGTGTCCGGGTCGTCACCGGCGAGCGGATGCTGCTCTACCAGGGCGTGCTGGCGCAGCGGCTCTGGACCGGGAGAGAGCCCAACGTGGAGGTCATGAACGGCGCGATCCCCTGGTCGGCTCCGCACCCTTCGAGCGCCTGATCGGTGTGGACATACGCCGCGGCACCGGCCAGAATGGCGAACGGGGAAGAGGGGAGACCGGGGCGCCAGGTACGGACGAGCAGTCGGACCTCGAGAGTTCTGAAGGCCGAAACCGAGGCGGCGAGGAGAGGTAAGAGATGAGCTATGGAGGAGTGAACGAGGCCTGGATCGTGGGCGCGGTCCGCACTCCCATAGGCCGCCACGGCGGTACTCTGAGCGCCGTCCGCCCCGACGACCTGGGCGCCGCGGCCCTCGAAGCCCTCATGGAGCGCACCGGTGTCCCCCCTTCTGAGGTCGAGGACGTCTACATGGGGTGCTCCAACCAGGCCGGCGAGGACAACCGCGACGTAGCCAGGATGAGCCTCCTCCTCGCGGGCTTCCCCGAAACGGTGGCCGGCGCCACAGTCAATCGCCTGTGCGGCTCGGGGCTGGAGGCCGTGGCCGACGCCGCCCGCGCCGTGATGGTGGGCGAGGCCGACGCCTACGTCGGCGGGGGGGTCGAGTCGATGAGCCGCGCCCCCTGGGTACTGCCCAAGCCCGGGCGCGCGTATCCGACCGGCAACGCCACGATGTACGACACTACTTTAGGGTGGCGCATGGTGAACCCGAGGATGGAGGAGTTGGGTCACACGGACTCCCTGGGGATGACGGCGGAGAACCTGGCCCAGGAGCGCTTCCTTCTCACCCCGGACGAGGACCGGCCGGAGGGGCTCGCCGAGGAATACGACGTCTCCAGGGAGGCCCAGGACCGCTTCGCCCTCAGGAGCCACCAGAAGGCAGTGGCCGCCATCGACGAGAAGAAGTTCAGGGAGGAGATCGTGCCCGTCACAGTGAAAGGGCGCAAGGGCGCCGAGACGATCGTCGAGGCCGACGAGGGCCCGAGGCGCGACACCTCGCTGGAGAAGCTCGGCAAGCTGAGGCCCGTCTTCAAAGAGGACGGCAGCGTGACGGCCGGCAACTCCAGCTCCCTG
>DATACV010000397.1:0-7249 GCA_036258875.1 Rubrobacteraceae bacterium | reverse complement strand
TCCTTCCTCTGCGTCGTGCTCCGCGACCAGCCTCCTGAGCCGCGGAACGCCGAACATCTCGCCTTTGGGGTCATGGGCCTCGATGAGGCCGTCGCTGTAGAAGAGGGCGGTATCGCCGGTCTCCAGCACGATCTCCTTCTCCTCGTAGCCCATCCCCGGCATCAGCCCAAGCGGCATCCCCCTCGCCCTCAGCTCCTCGGCCTGTCCGTCGTGCCGCCGACAACACGGGAGGTTGTGGCGGGCGTTGGCGTAGCGAAAGCGGCCGCTCTCTGGCTCTAGGATGCCGTAGAAGCAGGTGACGAACGTGCTCGGGGGTATCTCCGCGACCAACGCCTCGTTGACCCGTGCTAGAACCTCCCCCGGCGATTCCGAAGACTGAACGACTGCCCTAAGCATGCCGCGGGTCGTCGCCATCACCAGGGCAGCCGGCATGCCATGACCGGTAGCGTCACCCACTACCAGCCCCAGGCGACCGTCCTCCAGTTCGAGGAAGTCGTAGAAGTCGCCGCCCACTTCCGTAGCCGGTCCGTAGTAGGTCGCTAGCCGCCAGCCGTCTAGCTCGGGTATGGTCTCGGGCAGGAGTGCTTGTTGGATCTGACGGGCGACGCGCAGTTCCTGCTCGATGCGTTCCCGCTCTCGGGCTTCGGTAACCCGCATGCGCCAGGTGAGGGTGCGGGTTAGGCCGCCCTCCCACCTCGGGCGGGAGGTATCGCGCTCGGTCGCGGGGATCTCACCGCTCCCTGGCCGCTCACCGCCTTCGGCCAACCACCGCATCTCTTCCTCCGTGGGGCTCAGGTCGATGCTGGTCCAGTTCTCCACCACCTTTCCACCAGCGATCCGCAAGACGCTGATCCCGGTCGCCGTAAAGTGGTTACCGGTCGGGGGGATGCCGAACCAGTCGCCCAGGTGGGTGCCGCTAGTGCTCCAGAGGCACGTCACCATCTCACCTTCGGCGAAGATGTCGTCGAGGGTGGTCTTCCAGTCGGGGAAGGCCGTGCGGTAGGCGGTGATCGACCGCTTCAAGCCCTTGGCCCCAGTCGGCAGGCCATGCTCAACGTAGTCAGCAGCTACGAACTCGTCCACGGCGTCCGCGTTGCCCTTGACCCACGTCTCCTCATAGAATTTGCGGACGAGAGCTTTGTTCTCTTCGGCCTCCGACATAGGAGCTTCCTCCTCCTCGGCAACTCGCGTTTCTCTACTCGCGGGCACGGCGGGCAGTGGTGGCGGCCTTCTCGAAGGCTTCGACGTCCACCCAGAGCGATCCCTCGGGACACAGCTCGAGCAGGTCTCCTGTGAGCGCCAGGTAGCGGGAGGCGGCAGTGTCGTTAGCCGGCTCGAGTGCCCTGCGGGCGAAGTGGAGCGTGCGATACAGGTTGTTGGCCGCGGACTTCGCGTCGAGATCCGGCCAGAGCGCATCCGTGACCCGCTCGCGGTGCAGCCTGTGCCCTTCGGCAAGGGCGAGGAGCTTGACGAGGCTCCCCGCCTTGCGTAGCCGCCAGCTTACCCCTTCGACGGTCCTGGCCCCCACGGATACCCGGAAGCCGCCGAGAAGCCACACGCGCACCGCCCCGGGTTCCGGGTCTCCAGGACCGGGCCGGCTAGCTGGTCTCCGTTGTGCCATCCCCTCTTCCTCCCACCGGCGCAGGGGCGCGTACTCCTTTGAAACACACGCAGCATATATCGGGTGCGGGTGGCTTGCCTCACGCAAATTGCGTATTTTCCGGGCGGCAGGAGCGTATCTAGCGACCTGTGCCGCAGCCGCCAGGAGCCGGTTATACTTCCCACAGGACTCGAGCGGCCGGGAGAGAGGAGCGCGGCATGTCCGAGGAGAGCGAGAAGAGGTCCTTCTGGGATCGCCTGTTCAGCATCGAGTACCACTCCGCGCGGGAGCAGAGGGTGATGGAGTACATCATCCACCGCCTCCGCGACGGCGCCGGCCTGCAGGAGATCCTTCAGGAGGAGTACGTGCGCCGCAACGCATCCCCCGCGGAAGTGGATGAGATCTGCTCGAGCCCGAGGCTCGTGGAGGCGGCCCGCGAGCGCATGGAGGAGGACTTCAGCTCGGAGGAGCTCGACCCGACGCGCCGCCCCTGACTCGTCGTTTACCCGGCCAGAACGTATCCGGCGGACGCCGGGGCTGTATAATCTTGGGGTTGTGGGTTTGTAAAGTGTGGAGGCCGGATGCCGATCTACGAGTACAAGTGCGAGAACGGGCACGTCTTCGACGTGATGCAGAAGCTCTCGGACGAGCCCCTCACCGCCTGCGTCGAGTGCGGCGCCCCGGTCCGGAAGGTGCTGCACCCGGTTAACATCTCGTTCAAGGGCTCTGGGTTCTACTCGACCGACTACAAGAGCGGCGCGCAGAAGACAGAGCCGGCCAAGAACGGCGACTCGGGCGCCAGGAAGGAAGGGGCCGCGGACAAAGGGGGCTCCTCGACCGAGAAGGCCACCGGTAAACAGGACTGATGGGGTTGAGCCCGAGCACGGAGGAGCCACAAGGGGGGATACGCCCGGACGGTACCGCCCGGAGGGCCTTCCGGGTGCTCGTGCTCGGCATCACGCTCCTCTTCGTCCTCGCAGCCCTCGCCATCTCCTCGGCCCTCGTCGTCTACACGGCCTGGATCCACGACCTCCGCAACGGTCTCTTCGCCCTCCTCTTCGCCATCCTTAGCGCCCAGATAGCCCTCAACTGGCTGCTCTGGCGCGACGACGAAGAGGAGTAAGGCTTCAGGTCTTGGAGCCGTAGCACGACCCCTGGTGGTCTCCAAGTAGTCAGGCCCAATAAGCGGTAGACTGGTCCTCTGGAAGAGCGTCGCTCCTACGCCTTCTACCTGATGCGTGAAGCCTGTAGCCTGAAACCTTTTTCTGAAAAGTCCTGCAAATTAAACCTCAACTTCCGGTCTAGGGGGTAGACAAGGCGCTCCCGTATTTCGTATAGTGGCCTGCGTCCGGGATGGACGGGAGAACAGGCTAGGGCGGTGTCAGCTATCACGGTTGGCGCCGCCGAAGCCTCGGATTTTCGGGAGGAGGGGGTTTGGCGGGCACTTCGGGTGGGGCGTTCGCTCACCTGCACTGCCACTCGGAGTACTCGATGCTCGACGGGGCGAGCCGTATCCGGGACCTCGTCTCCTTCGCCAGGGCCGAGAACATGCCGGGGATCGCGCTCACCGATCACGGCGTGATGTACGGCGCCGTCAAGTTCTACAAGGAGGCCAGGGAGGCCGGCATAAAGCCGATCATGGGCTGCGAGGTCTACGTGGCCGCCGACCGCCACGACCGCAGCCGCGCCCCGTACTACCACCTCACCCTGCTCGCCCGCACCGCCGAGGGCTACAAGAACCTCATGAAGCTGTGCACCGCCGGGTTCCTGGAGGGCTTCTACCGCAAGCCGCGGGTGGACCTCGAGCTCTTGCGCAGGCACGGCGGGGGGATCATCTGTCTCTCCGGGTGCCTGAGCGCAGAGGTGCCGACCCGCATCCTCGAGGGCCGGATCGACGAGGCGAGGAAGCTCTTGCTGGAGTACGCGGAGATCTTCGACGCCGTGTACCTGGAGCTGCAGGACCACCTGGAGATCCCCGCGCAGAAGCGGGTGAACGAGGGCCTGATCCGGCTGCACAAGGAGACAGGCCTGGACCTCGTCGCGACCAACGACTCCCACTACACCGCCCGTAGCGACGCCAGGATGCACGACGTCCTCCTTTGCATCGGCACAGGCAAGTTCCACAGCGACCCCAAGCGGATGAGGTTCACCGGGCAGGAGTTCTACGTCAAGTCGGCCGAGGAGATGGACAGGCTCTTCCCGAACAACCCCGAGGCTCTGGAGAACACCCTCAAGGTGGTAGACCTCGTCGAGGACGTCGGCATAGAGCTCGGCAAGACCAGGCTCCCGAACTTCCCCAAGCCCACCGGGTACACCGCGGACGACTACCTGCGCGAGCGCTGCGAGGAGGGGCTCACCAAGCGGTACGGCCGCATCACGCCCGAGATACAGCGCCGCCTCGACTTCGAGCTCGCGACGATCGCGAAGATGGGCTTCGCCGATTACTTCCTCATCGTTTGGGACTTCGTCAAGTACGCCAAGGACAGGAAGATAGCTGTCGGTCCGGGGCGCGGGTCGGCGGCGGGATCTATCGTGGCCTACGCCCTGGAGATAACGGACCTGGATCCCCTCGAGTACTCCCTCCTCTTCGAGCGGTTTCTCAACCCCGACCGCATCAGCATGCCCGACGTTGACATAGACTTCTCGGTGCAGGGGCGCGGCGAGGTGATGAGGTACGTTACCGACAAGTACGGCGGGCACGAGCACGTGGCCCAGATCATCACCTTTGGGACCATCGGGGCCAAGGCCGCCATCCGGGACTCGGGCAGGATCTTCCAGTACCCCTACTCGGACACCGACAAGCTGGCCAAGTTCATCCCGGACAAGCCAGTCGGGACGACGCTCAGGGACGTGCTGACGCCCGGCGAGGACGGGTACGTGCCCGGGGACAAGCATCCGGGGGCGGCGCGGGACATCATCCAGTTCGTGCAGAGGGACGAGGCCGCGAAGCAGGTGCTGGATACCGCGTTCGAGATCGAAGGCTTCGCCCGCCACGCCGGGACCCACGCTGCCGGCGTCGTCATCTCCGAGGAGCCGCTGACGGAGATAGTCCCGTTACAGGCGGTAAAGAAGTCAGGCGCGAAGAGTGATCCTCTGACGAGCCAGGAAGATGAGCAGCTCTCCGTCATGGTCCAGCATCCGATGGGCGACGTGGAGGCGCTCGGGCTTCTCAAGGTGGACTTTCTGGGGCTCAGGAACCTCGACGTCATCGAGGAGACGCTGGCCACTATCAAGGCGACCACCGGCGAGGAGGTGGACATACGCAAGATCCCGCTCGACGACGAGGAGACGCTCAAGCTCTTCGCCAGGGGCGACACCTTCGGGGTCTTCCAGTTCGAGTCGGGCGGGATGCAGCGGATGCTCCAGGAGGTCCGCCCCGACCGCTTCGACGACCTGGTGGCCCTGAACGCCCTGTACCGTCCGGGGCCCATGGACTACATCCCGAACTTCAAGCGTGGCAAGCACGCCCCCGAGAGCGTTAGGTACCTGGATCCTCGGCTGAAACCCATCCTGGAGCCCACCTACGGCGTCGCGGCCTACCAGGAGCAGCTCATGGAGATCTCCAAGACTCTGGGCGGCTTTACGCCGGGCGAGGCGGACACTCTGCGCAAGGCCATCGGGAAGAAGAACGTGAAGCTGCTCGCACCGCTCAAGGACAAGTTCATCCAGGGGTGTTCCGAGAACCGGGTCGAGCCCGTGGTCGCCGAGGAACTCTGGAACTGGATGGAGAAGGCGGGCGGCTACTCGTTCAACAAGAGCCACTCGGCCTGCTACTCGTTCCTCGCCTTCCAGACGGCGTACCTGAAGGCCCATTACCCTGAGGCGTACATGGCGGCGTTGATGAGCAGCGTCATGAACACCAAGGACCGGGTGCCGCAGTACGTCGCGGAGGCGCGGGCGATGAAGATAAGGGTCCTCCCGCCGGACGTCAATGAGAGCGGGCGTCGCTTCACGGTGGTGGGGGACACAATCCGCTTCGGCCTCTCCGCGGTAAAGAACGTCGGGGACTCTTGCGTCGAGGCGATCATCGCCGCGCGGGAGGAGGGTGGTCCCTTCGAGGACATCTTCGACTTCTGCGAGCGCGTGGAGGCGAGCACCTTCAACAAGCGCACCCTCGAGTCGCTCATAAAGTGCGGCGCCTTCGACGGCACCGGCCACCCGCGCGCGGCCATGATCGCGGTCCACGGGCTGGCGGTCGAGCGCGTTGCGAAGGGCAAGGCGACCGGCGGCGACGACCAGTTCTGCATGTTCGACTCGACCGAGCTGGCGAGCCTCGCGCCCCCCAAGCCCGAGGTACCTGCCGTAGAGGACGACCGGCGCCAGAGCCTCGAGTGGGAGAAGGAGACGCTGGGGCTCTTCGTCTCCGACCACCCGCTCAGACCCGTGCTCCACAAGCTGAAGAAGCACGCCGACACGACGGTCTCCGACCTGGATAGCTGCCGGGACGGGGAGGTCGTCTGGGTCGGGGGGCTCGCGACCTCGGTGCGGGTCAACACCACCCGAAAAGGGGATCAGATGGCGATGCTCCAGCTCGACGACACGCGGGGGCTCGCCGAGGTCATCGTATTCCCGAGGATCTTCGCGAGCTGCGCCGAGTGCGTCAGGGAGGACGCCGTGCTCAAGGTAAAGGGCCGCGTCGAGCGCAAGGAGGGCATACCCAGGATCATGGCGCTCGAGATCGAGGAGCTGCACCTGGAGCCGGGCCTCGACCCGGTCTATCTCCACGCCGCGTGCTTCGTCGACCTGCCGCGCTCCGCCGCAGAGGCGGCGTTCGAGATCGTCGGCCGCCACCATGGCGGCAGCCCGCTGTTTCTGGTCTCGAGCGACGGTGCCCTGGAAGAAAGGATCGGCGCCGTCCACGACTCCTCAGACCTGCACGCCGAGCTGAAGCAGGTGCTGGGTCCCAGGTGTATAGGCTACACCCGGCCCCGGGCCGCGGAGCCGGAGATGGAGCAGGTGTCTTAGAGGTTTCAGGTTTCGGGCATCAGGTTATTTTGGCGTGGGTGCAAGATTTTAGGTGGTGATGTTCGCCCTCCCGTGTTTAGGTTGATGCTTGAAATGTCGGAGAGGCGAGGGAGAGGGCGTTGACTGCTCGGAGGCTAGCGCTGCGGGGCGGTTGCCAGTGCGGAGGGGTCCGGTACGTGGCACAGGTGGAGGACGACGAGGCGTACTACTGCCACTGCCGCATGTGCCGCAAGGCTTTCGGCAACCTCTTCGGCGCGTTCTTCGACGCGCCCGGGGACTCCGTCCGGTGGGAGGACGGGGAGCCCGCGTACTTCCACTCTTCGAAGATCGCTCGCCGCGGCTTCTGCCAGGGGTGCGGCACGCCGCTCACGTTCGAGTACCTCGGGTCCGAGGAGATACACCTGACAGTCGGCAGCCTCGACGAGCCGGGGCGGCTGCGGCCCGTGGCGCACTACGGGTTCGAGGGATGCGTGAGCTCTTTCTTTACGGAGGACGGGCTGCCGCGCTCGCGCACCGAGGACAGCGAGTGGCTCGTCGCGAGGTGGAAGGCGGCCCACGGGGAGGATTCGGCGCCGGGACCGTTGTCCGGCCCGCATACCTGACTCTCCACGCGCTGCTGCGGAGTTGCATCCGGGCCTGAGGGCGGGGAGAATCATGGCTCGCAAAGCGGAGGAGGAAACGATG
>DATACV010000396.1:0-7903 GCA_036258875.1 Rubrobacteraceae bacterium | reverse complement strand
GAGTGCAAGCGGTAAAGGGAGGTTGAGCAGGCGATGAACAAGACGGAGCTGATCGAGAAGATCGCCGACGAGACCAATAGCTCCAAGAACGAGGCTCAGAAGTTCTTCGACGCGTTCACCGGCGTGGTGAGGGACGAGCTCAAGAAGGGCAACCAGGTCCAGGTCACCGGCTTCGGCAAGTTCTACGTCCAGCAGCGCGACGCCCGGCAGGGTATAAACCCGCAGACCAAGCAGAGGATAAACATCCCCGCCTCCAAGGTGCCCAAGTTCACCGCGGGCAACGCGCTCAAAGATTCGATCAAGTAGGATCTGAGTGGTCCGGCCGGTGCCGCGCGGTGAGCCCCGCGGCACTTTCCTTGTCTTGCCCCCATGCAGGCGCTGGTAGACTCCGCCCGCCGTAAGGAGAGCCCGCTGGTGGTGGGCCTCGACCCCGTGCCAGCGAGGTTCCCGGGGAAGCTCGCGCACCTGCCGCCCGCCGAGGCGACCCTGACCTTCTGCCGGGGCATCCTCGAGGCCGTCGAGCCCTACGCCGCTGCCGTCAAGCTGCAGGCGGCGTTCTTCGAGCGTCTCGGGCCCTCGGGGATGGGGGTCTACGCCGACCTGATCTCCGACTCCGAGTCCCTGGGCTTGCCGGCCATAGCCGACGTGAAGCGCGGGGACATCGAGCCTGTAACGTCGGCGTACGCGGAGGCGCACCTCGGCGTCTTCGGCGCCGCGTGCGTTACCGTCAACCCGTTTATGGGGAAGGACGCGGTGAGCCCCTTCCTGCAGGAGGCCCGCCGCCTGGGCCGCGGTGGGGGCGTCTTCGTCCTCGTGGCGACCTCCAACCCCTCGGCAGGGGGTTTCCAGGAGGCGACGGACCCGCCGCTCTTCGAGCTCGCAGCCAGGCTGGTCGCGGAGCTCGGGGGCGGGGGCGGCGACTACCCCGACGCCGGGGCCGTGGTAGGGGCGACCCGCCCGCAGACGGGCCGCAGGGTAAGAGAGCTGCTGCCAGAGGCCCTGTTCCTCGTACCGGGCTACGGGGCGCAGGGAGGCGGGGCAAGTGAGATACGCCCGTTGCTCGACGGCGCGGGCGCGGGCGTCCTCGTCAACAACAGCCGGGCCGTGATCTACGCCCACGAAGGCTCGCGGACAGACTACCGCGAGGCCGCCAGAGAGGCGGCGAAAGTTGCCAGGGACGAGCTACGCACCGCCGGGGTGCGACCGGCATAGCCGGTCGCAGCACGCTCCAGCCTTCGGCTTCCGCTTGTCAGCACGCGTCGGGCAGGCTTCGCCAGCCCTCGCTCTCAGGTTCTTCCCTTCGGTGCCTTCCCCGACTCGCTTGACGTTGCCGCTTCGGGTGGCGTAAGGGGACGCGGCTGACCGACGACTTGCTGAGAGCGAGGGCTCTAGCCCGACGCGTGCTAGAAAAGATGCGCGAGCGCCAGGACCGTCACGAGGACCGTCGCCGCGAAGACGACCGCCCCGAGCAGTTGTACCATCGTCTCTCTGGTCACCTCGCTCCTTTCCGGGTCCCCGCGGCGGACGGCTTCACGAAACGTTCTCCGGCATGACCTCCTGCAGGGCCTCCTCCAGGTCCTGCTCGCTTCCCTCGTAGTACCCGTTCAGCACCAGCTTCACGTCGCCGTCCTTGATCAGGAACAGCCTCGGCACGCGTTTGACGTTGTACCGGGAGGTGAGCCTCCCGTTGCTGTCCCGCAGCATCGCGTACGGAGCGCCGCCCTCCTCAGGGACGCCGTTCACGTAGACGACCCCGAAGGAAGCCTCGTCGTTGCCGTACTCGTTGGCCAGCTCCCTGAAACCCGGCTCCGCTTCGTGGGAGCTCTGGTTCAGGGTGCTCCAGAAGGCGAGCACGTAGACGCCCTCGTCGGCGAGCGTGAAGCGCTCGCCTTGGGCGGTCCGGGTGGTGAACTCGGGGGCGCGGTCACCCGGGGCCGGGGCCGGCTGCTCGAGCGTAAGGGAGCCCGTGGCCGTCTCGGCGCTCCCGAAGGAGCGGTAGATGAACGCGGCGACGAGCACCGCGAGCGAGACTGCGATCAGGCGCTTCAACGGGCCTACCTGCGGGAGTTGGGAGTGCGAACCACGACGGGGGCCATTATATCCGCAGGAGTTGCCCTTGTCGCGCGGCCGGATCTTGCGTAGCCTCTATGCTCCCGTGCTGAAGACCCCGGACAACACCGCAAGGCTCTTCGCGGCGCTCGCGCTCGCCCTGCTACTGCAAGGCGTGGCGCCGCCCGCAGCCCTCGCGCAGGCCGAGCCGGGGGTGGGGGCGCGCTCCTGGGTGCTCGCTGACGCCGAGAGCGGCGAGTACCTCGCAGGGGAGAACGCTTCCGAGAGGCTCTCGATGGGCTCGACGGACAAGATCATGGTCGCGCTCGTGGGCCTGAGGCTCGTCGAGGCCGGGGAGGTGGACCTCGACGAGGAGGTAACCGTCTCGCAGGACGCGGCCGCCTTCGCGACCCCCCTCTACAGCAACGTCGGTCTCTTCGCGGGGGATACCGTGAGCGTCAGGGAGCTGCTCGCGGCGGCCCTGATTCCCTCGGGCAACGACGCCGCCTACGCGCTGGCCGAGCACCTCGGGGGCGAGACGGGCGTGGAGGGCTTCGTCGAGAGGATGAACCGGGAGGCCGAGGAGCTCGGGCTCGAGGACACCCGTTTCCAGAACCCCACGGGCCTCGACGCGCGCGGCCAGTACTCGAGCGCCCGCGACCTCGCGGCGATGGCGCGGGCGGCCTCGGAGTACCCGCTCTTTCGCGAGCTGGTCGCCACGGACTACACGACCATAACCACGCAGGACAGGGAGATAGAGCTCGTGAGCACCAACGAGTTGCTCCTCACCTACCCCCCCGCCACCGGCGTCAAGACGGGCACGACGCCGGGCGCGGGCCCGAGCCTCGTCGCCTCGGCCGCCGCCGAAGACGAGGCCTACGTCTCCGTGGTTCTCGACGACGTGGACCGCTTCGCCTCCTCGGCGCGGCTCCTGGACTACGGCTTCGCCGCCTACGACCGCGCGAACCTCGTAGTCAGGGGCGAACGATACGCCACGGCCGACGTGCCCTACCGCCGGGGAGAGACGGTCGACCTGGTTGCGAAGTGGGACGTGGAGGGTCTCGTGGATGGCGACCCCGAGATCAGGCGCGAGACACGCGTCTTCGAGGAGTTGCCCGCCTCCGCGAAGCCGGGAACGTCGCTCGGCGAGGTCGTGGTAGAGGTGGACGGGGAGCAGGTCGGGGAGAGCCCTCTCGTTGCGAAAGAGGGTTACGAGGCGGCATCGTTGTGGAAGCGAGTGTGGTATACAGCGTCTCAACCCTTCAAGGGACCGTAACCCGCCAGTAATCGTCGGTAAATACGCGGCTTATCTACACGTGTCTGGTAGACCTGGCTACATCTTCGGGCTCTGATCGGCCCTCGCCCGGCTCCAGGTTGGCCCCACTGGGACCAACGCGAGGCCGATGTGGGGAAGTGGCGAGGCCGATGGTATAACTCGTGGCAAACTCCCCGCCGGAGGGGAGGGCTAGGCACGAGACCGTCGGAGGGCCTGAGGCGTGGAACTGTGGAGGATCGGGGCGTGGTCGGAAGCGAAGCTAGAGATCATCCGCGCCTATGCCAAGCCTTACTCGATGATCCTCAAGAACCAGCTCGGCTTCAGCCCGCCTTTCCTTTCCGTAGCGCCTCGCACGAAATTCTACGCCGATCCGAAAGGCCCCGCGATGGTCTTAGGCCAGAGCTAGCGGAGGCGAAATTTGGGCACATAGGCCTGCGCCATTCGCCCCTCGTCTCTAGAGTGCTTGCAAAACGCGGGAGAAAGGACCGGATGACCGACACGCTAACCATCGACGCGCTCGTCGAGCGCGTCGGGACGATGGGCTCGGAGGAGCTCGACCGTCTGCAGGCCGCCGTGGACCGCCGACGCGGGGAGCTATCCGGGGAAGAGGCGCCCGTCGCCGGCCCCTCCAGCACCGTCGTCGAGCGGCGCCCTTACGGCAGCGGGGTGCTGCAGCTGGAGACGAGGGGGGACAGCGGTCCCTACTGGTACTTCCACCTCCGCAAGGACGGCAAGCAGAAGACCGTTTATGTCGGCAAGACCGACGAGCCGGAGATCAAGCTGGCCCAGATAAAGGGTGGGATGGGCGGCTGAAGAGACGGAGCCTCACCAACCCCACTGTCCGAGTGCTCGCTCATCCGTCGGCCATGGCGAAGGTAGGTGTTCTCGGAAGTCCGCATAGCCGTGGATCGGCGTAACCGCCTCGGTCCTTTTTGTGTCCTAGAACACACAAGCGGTCACGGTCCGAGCGCTAGCCATCCTCCCTCTCGGCCGGGTCCCTTTTCGTGCTTAGCCTGGGCTGGCTCGGACTGCCCCGTCCCGATACCCTGGATGCCGTCGCCCCTGATCGGCACCGTTTAACCCGAGGCCCTTTCGGTTCCGTATACGACTACGACAGTCGACCGTCTGGAGGACGAGGATGTCGGAGAAAGCCAAGGGCAAGGCCAAGGAAGCCTACGGCGCCGTGACCGACGACGAGGGCAAGAAGGCCGAGGGCCAGGCGCAGCAGAGGAAGGCATCCGCGAGGGAAGAAAGGGAGCAGCACAAGCGGACCAAGGCCGAGCAGGACAAGGCCGACCGCGCCGAGAAGTCGCGCGACAAGCAGCAGCGCAAGAGCCAGGGCGGCCTCCTGGGCGGTAAGGACAAGGGCGGCGGGCTACTGGGCAACCTGTAGACGACTTCGTACGCGAGGAGCCGGGCCGGGGTCCTACGGGACTCCGGCCTTCGCTTTTTCGCATAGACGTGCCCCTGGTCGCCCGCAAGATGTGCCGTCCGGCGGATGTGCGCGCCCGCACGAGAGGCCTAGTATGTGGCCATTACCCTGTACGCGGGACCGGGTCGCCGGCGGGCAAGCAACGTCCTTCCTTGTCTTTCAGACCGCCGCCCCGGTCCTCCTCTCTGCCATATCATCCCTCCCCGGAGTTGCGGCCCTCTTTCGCGCCGTAGCCCCGTCCCGATCGCCTAGGGGGCCTTGGCCCAAGACCTGGGTGCATCTTCCCATGATATTGGGTGGTGGCCCTACCTCCTCGGCGGTGCCTGGTCCGTTTGTCACACCTAGCACCCACCTAGCAACTGCAAGAATCTCGGAAAGATAGTCCATATGGGGGATGCGCTGGGTTCCTACGGAAGGATAGGCTACTCGCACATAACGTTACGCAGGGCGGGGCTTGGCCCCTTCCTTCCCGCCCACTCGCACAAGGGAGGGCACAGGCAGCTTAAATGGTACGAACACTGATCCTCGGCCGCGAAGAAAGTTCCCTCGTTAGCGCTTCCGTTCGAAGCGGCACAAGCAGCCCGTTTACCCTCTTTTCGTTGGTGGGCGCCATCTACCTCATCGTTGCCCTCAGCGTGCCGGGTGCCTTCCTGATCGCCAAGCAAGCCTCTCTCGTTTCCTCGGCGCAGCACCACTCCTTGGAGCGCTTCGGTTCGAACGCGGGCGAGGAGGATGGAGGAGAGGGTTCTTGGCCCGGACCAAAACGCCTTAGGGGCGCCCTGCTACTTTCCAACAAGGCGGGCATCAACAAGAACCTCGTCAGCTTCCTCCTCCCCGCTCCTCATGTTCTTGGGGCTACCAGATTGATGCTCGAGCCCGCCGAGCGCGAGCCGGTCGTGGCCGAGGAGGCACGACCGCTCAAAGACGGAGCGTTACCGCAAGAACTCCTCGGTAGAAGCCCGCCCCCGAGCCTCTCCTAGAGGCGCCTAAAGTCACCACTGGCCTGATTTCTTCGTGTGTCATCAGGCATTTGGGTAGGGCACGACGTTCGTGCTCCACACCCGACTAGCGAGGCGCTCTATTTTGCTCGTAGCTTCGCTAGGCGGGAGGCACCTTCGGGCCTTCCCTACACCACTACGGAAGGATGATGAGGATGAGAAGAACCGTTCTCTTGCTGGCCTCCATGGCCATGGCGCTGCTCCTGGGTAGCGGGGTGGCACTGGCCGCCCTCCGCGACGTGCCCGAAGAAGGCACCGTTCAAGCCAATGGCCGGGTTTCGGATATCTTGGCGGCGGGCGACAAGATCTACCTTGGCGGCTCCTTCACGCAGCTCACGGACAAGGATGGCACGACCATCGCGCGCAACAACCTTGCCGCCATCGACGCGGTCACAGGCGAGGTCATCGACTGGAACCCTAACGTCACGAATCCCAACGGCGACAGCAGCGTGCGCACCATGGCTCTCTCTTCGGACGGCTCGCGCCTTTTCGTAGGAGGTAAGTTCACGCGCGTTGGCGGCCTCGCACGCAAGAACTTGGCGGTCGTAGACCCGACTACCGGAGCGGCCAACGAGCAGTGGTCGGCGTCGGTCAACCGCCCGGTGTTGGCGTTGGCCATCTCAGGTAGCCGCCTCTACCTGGGCGGCGACTTCACCATGGTAGACGCTCAGACGCGCGAGCGCCTGGCGGCGGTGGACGCAGCCACGGGGGCGCTCGATCCAAACTGGTCGCCCCGTGCCCACAGGCCGGATGGTAACAACAGCAGCGTGCTCGCGTTGGAGGTCTCTGCGGATGGCATGCGCCTCTACGCGGGGGGTCGCTTCAACCACATCTCCGGAATCCGCACGGAGAAGCTCGCAGCCCTGGATGCTGCTACGGGCGCCGTCGACCCCATCTTTGCGCCCGGCACACAGAACCGCATCATCGCCATGGACGTCTCGGACGGTCGCGTGTTCGTGGGCACCGGGGACCCCTTGGAGGGCATAGAGGCCTTCGATGCCGAGACCGGCCAACGCTACTGGTCTATTGCCGGTGGCCATCCGGATCCAGGGGCTGGCGACGTGCAGGCCATCACGGTCGAGGGCGGCACTGTTTACGCCGGCGGGCACTTTGCCCAGATGGGCGGGCTGGTCAGGAAGCGCCTGGTGGAGCTTGACGCAGCTACGGGGCAGATAGGGTCGTGGGCGCCCGCAGTCGCCGGCGGCAACCTTGGCGTGTGGGCTCTAGAGACGGATGCGGCGCGCGGACGCCTCTATGCAGGAGGCGACTTCACCAAGATAGGGGGCATCGCGTATCAAAAGCTCGCCCAGTTTTCAGAGGTGGAGGTCTCTGAGGTGCAGAACTGCACGATTACCGGCACCCCGAATAAGGACGTCCTCGAAGGCACCCCCGGTGACGACGTGATCTGCGGCGGGAGCGGCCCCGACACCATACAGGGCATGGGCGGCAACGACATACTAAGGGGTGAGAGAGGGGGTGACCATCTCCACGGCGGCGAAGGCGACGACACCCTAGACGGCAGCATAGGCTCTGACACTGCTGACTTCTCTGAGTCCCCGGCCGCCATCAGCGCCTCGCTCGCCGACGGCATCGCAACCGGAGAGGGCTCTGACACCTTGGTGAACGTAGAGAACGTGGAAGGTTCCGCTATGGGAGACACGCTGAGCGGTTCTGGTGGCAGCAACACCCTCAGAGGTGCAATAGGGGCCGACACGCTACACGGCCTCGCTAGTGCCGACAAGCTCTACGGGGGCGGTGGTAGCGACCTCCTGCGCGGCGGCACCGGCAACGACACGGTGGTCGGCAGTGGCGGGGCAGATGACCTCCTCGGCGAGGAGGACGACGACACCATCGGCTCAAAGGATAACGTTAGCGGTAACGACTCATTGGACGGCGGGACGGATGTAAACGGCGACAACTGCACCACGGACGCCACGGAGAAGTCCATCGTAAACTGCGAGCTGTAGACTCTATTTGTAGGGGTGCGCCGGGCTGGGGCGACTACAGTCCCAGCCCTTCTTCTTACCCTTATTCACCCAAGCTCCTAGAGAGACTGTCTGGAAAATAGCCAGTGGGCTTCTCGGCTGCGGTCATGGATGGACTACAGTATCTAAACCATGGCGCTTCTTGGCCTCTTTTTGCTGACGC
>DATACV010000395.1:0-2924 GCA_036258875.1 Rubrobacteraceae bacterium | reverse complement strand
GGTAGTGATCCCGAGGAGGTTCATGACGAGGACCTCCCCGACGAACACGAGATGTTCCGAGTGCAGGACGCCGCTCATCAGCACGACGAGCGAGCCCGAAGCCCCGGTGATCACGGGCCCCGCGGCGGAGACGAGGAACCCTTTTTTCGGCGGGATCTCCCGATGCCCCACCAGGAAGACCGGACCGTACACGCTGAGGAAGGCGGGCACCGGCGCCAGGGCCATGGCGTGGGACGCCTCGTGGAGGACCAGGCTCACCGCGAAAGCGAGCGCGATGCTGATCACCGTCCAGAAGGACGGCAGAACCTCGCCCAGCAACAGCCACATGGCCAGCGACAGCGCCGATCCCATCACCGCCGCGGATGGGCTCAAGCACCTCACGACGGAGAGAAAACCTGCCCGCTTGCTCTCGTTGCGGAGATCCAGCCGTCTTCGATGCCATGGGGGCCGCACCTGTCCCGAGGCGCCGTCGATGAGAAAGAGCCTGACGATCCTCGGGAGGGCAGCGCACCGGCTCCTGAGCGGGGTCTTTACGTTCAGCAGGCACTTCTCGTTCAGCCGGGCGACGAGTTGGAGGAAGTCGCTGGTTACCCGGCGAGGGGCGATACCGTAGCCCGCCGCCACCGCCTCGCCTATCTCCTTCGCCGTGCGCCTGCCGTCGACCAGGGAGAGCATGAGGCGCGCGGTCTCGTTGATCGGCACTTTATCGCCGGTGACGGTATCCAGGATGTGCGAGCGTTCCAGCAGGACACGCGGAGGGAATTCCGGGACCTCGACCTCGAAGATCAAGCCTTCCTCCTCTCGTGCTCTGTCGCGAACGCTACGGCGACCGCGAGAGTGGCGGCGGCGAGAAGGAGGCCGGCTTCGACTACCGGCTCCGGGATGCCGAGAACCGCGAGCCGCGGCGCGGCCCACGACGTGGCAGCGAAGACGCCCGCCAGCAAAGCGCCGAACACGGCGTAAGTGAGGATCTGCTCGGAGGCGTTCTCGAGGGCGCAGGGCACGAGAAACCCCGTCCCCGTGGCCAGGAGCAAGGCAACCGCCGTGACGGCGGCGATCGTAGCGAGTTCCGGCGGGCCCCCGCCCGCCCAGAACGCTGGCAAAGCCGCCGTCGCCGCCGGGAGCGCCAGCGCCAGGATGCCGCAGCAGAAGCCGGCGACCACCATACCTAGCACGTAGGTGGCGAGGGTGACCGGCGCGGATCTCCAGAGCCAGCTAGAGTCCCGGTCGGTCCCGTAGGTCGCCAGGGGCACCACGGCCACGCTGATCGCGGCGAGCAGAACAAGCCCTCCGCTCGCGGCCCGCGCGACGCCCGGAAGCAGGACGGAGGTCAGGCAGGAAAGTGTCCCGGCTACGGCGGCCACGAAAAGGACGTGCCTCTGCACCGACCTGTTGCGGCCCATACGCTTCAGCGCCACGGAGTAGACTGCGCCGAATCGAGAGCCGGGAGCGCGCAGCAGCCGGCCGGCGCGAGAGTAGGTTCGCTCCTCCGGGGAGCCGAGCAGCGTGACCAGCGAGACCCATACGCCCACGCTGGCGAGGAGGAGAAAGAGCAACCAGCCCGTGAGCTCCGCCGCCGGCTCGGCTCCGGTGTTCAGGACCGTGTGACCGAGCGGTCGGGCGATACCAGGCCACGCCCCGCCGCCGGTCGCCAGACCGCTCCCCACCCAGCACAGCACCAGCACAGGCAACGCGAGCAGCGCAGCAAGTCGCCGGCGCGTTACGCGCGCGAAGACCTCCCCCACCGCCCCGGCCGCGTAGAAAGCGGCGGCCTCGAAGAGCGCGAGCTGTACCGGCGCGTAAGGGCGGACCCCCACCGCGTGGAACAGGGGCACGAACAACACCAGGCTGGAGATCGAGACCACCAGGCAACAGGCGCTAAAGGGTATGCCGACGGTGCCCAGGAACAGCCCCAGCCTCGAGAGCGGGGCGGAGCGGATCTGGGCGTCAAGCGACCCGTCGATCGAGGACACGTGCCGCACGCTGAAACCCACGAGCGCGAACAGGACGCCGACGGTAAGGACTATCGCCGTGGATGTATCGTCGCTCGGGGTCGCAGCCAGGGCCGCCACGTCTCGCGCGCCGGCCCAGGCCAGACCGGCGAGGATGGTTACCGGCCCCAGGATCGCGAGGCCGGAGATCACGGGGTTCGTCCGGGCTAGCGGCAGCAACCGCCGGACCAGGCACAGCGCGTTAGCGCGAAAAAGCGTCCAGGCGCCGCTCGAGATCATCTATCCGCCTCCCCGTTCCGGTGGCCGTCAGGAACGTCTCTTCGATGCTGTCCGCACGGTAACGCTCGCGCAGCCCCGCGGGGCTCCCGTCCGCGACGAGCCGGCCGTCGTGGAGAAGAAAAAGGTGGTCGCACGCGCGTTCGGCGAAGGCGAGATCCTGGGTCGCGAGCAACACGGCACAACCGGTGAGGCCGACGTGTCGCACGAGGCGCCGCAGGACCACCACGCCTTCGGGATCCAAGCCCACCGTCGGTTCGTCGATCAGGATCGCCGGAACGTCGAGACACAGGGCGGCGGCCGTGGCAACCTTGCGGCGGACGCCGTGGGAGAGCTCGCCGAGGCTCGCCTCACCGTACTCCAGCAACCCGAAGGCCTCTAGCACCACCCGTGCCCTGGCGTCGTACCGGGCGCGCGGCTGGCGGTAGAGGACCTTGTAGAGGTCTAGGTACTCGCGCACGGCGAGCTGCTCGAAACCGCTCGGGGTATCTGGCACGAAGCCCAGGTTGCGCCTGGCGTCGAGGGGAGAGAAGGCGGTGTCGTAGCCGGAGACGCTAACCCTCCCCTCGTCGGGGCTCTTGAGGCCCGCGATCATGAAGAGCGTCGTCGTCTTGCCGCACCCGTTCGGTCCTACCAGCCCCGCCACCATCCCCGGCTCGACCGTCAAAGAGAGCCCGCTCACTACCGCCTTGTCCC
>DATACV010000394.1:0-1538 GCA_036258875.1 Rubrobacteraceae bacterium | reverse complement strand
CGTGGCCAGCCGGGTCTTCCTCCTGACCCCGCGCAACGTCGAGGTCAGCGCCGAGGAGCGCAAGCGCATCGCCGAGCGGGCGTTCTTCAACCAGCTCTGATTCTTGGAGAAGGTCGGGATAATCGGGGCGGGCAAGATCGGCGGCTCGCTCCTCGTGCGCCTCGCCGAGTCCGACGGCTTCGACCTCGCCGTGAGCGACATCCACCCCGAGCAGCTCGAACCATACAAGGACTACGGGGTGCGCACCACCTCCTCCAACCGCGAGCTCGCCGAGTGGAGCGACCTCGTAGTCGCCGCCGTGAAGCCCTGGGACGTACCTCAGGTCCTCGGCGAGGTCTCGCCGGCCTTCGAGGACGCGGACAAGGCGGTGGTGAGCGTAGCCGCGGGGGTCTCGATCTCAAGCATCTCCGATAAGCTGCCGCCGGGGACGGCGGTGCTCCGCGTCATGCCCAACGTGTGCGCCTCGGTGGGGCTCGGCTCGGCCGTCGTGACCGCCAACGAGCCAGGACAGGCCACGCTCCCGACGGTCATAGACATCTTCCGGCACGTGGGCGACGTGATGGAGCTGCCCGAGCGCCTGTTCGACGCCGCAACCGCCCTGCACGGCTCCGGACCTGCTTACGTGGCCCTCTTCGCCGACGCCCTCATCCAGGCCGGGGTGAGGGAGGGCATCCCGCGCGACGTGGCGCGCAGGCTGGTCGTCGAGACGATAGGCGGCACTGCGGTCCTCCTGAAGGACCGCAGCGCCCACCAGGTACGCGACGAGGTGATGACGCCGGGCGGGACGACGGCCGCGGCGTTCGTCGCGATGGAGAAGGCGGGCTTCGTCGCGGCTGTCTACGACGGGGTGAACGCGGCGACCGAGCGCGCCAGGAGGCTCGGGGGATGAGCGTGGCGCTCCTCCTGCAAGACTTCGCGTACAGCATCGCAGGGCTGCTGTCGGCGGTGGTCAACTACGCGTACTACATCCTCTTCGGCGCGATCATCGCCTCCATCCTGTTCTCCTGGTTCCCCTCCTATCCCTCCAGCGGGTTCTTCCAGGCGATCTACGACGCCGTGCGCGCGATCACGAACCCCATACTCTGGCCCATCAGGAGCCGGATCCCGATGCTCAGGCTCGGGGGGTTCGGGATCGACCTCTCTCCGATCATCGCGATCTTCGGCCTGAGCATCGCGCGTAGCCTGCTGCTGATAGTAATCGACGAGTTCATACAACCTGTGACGGGGTGATTCTCTATGCCGATTAGACCGATAGACGTCAGGCGCAAGGAGTTCCGGAACGGCTTCCGCGGCTACGACGCGAACCAGGTGGACGACTTCCTGGACGCGGTGGCCGACGAGTTCGAGCGCACCTACTCGGAGAACTCCCGGCTGCGGGAGGAGATCTCGAGCCTGCGTGAGAGGTTGCAGCAGTTCGAGGAGCTGGAGGGTTCGATCCGCTCGGCGCTCGTGCACGCGGAGCAGGCCGCGAACGACCTGCGGCGCACCGCGACCTGGGAGGCCGAGGACGTCCGCAAGAGCGCGGCCCGGGAGGCTGA
>DATACV010000393.1:0-9742 GCA_036258875.1 Rubrobacteraceae bacterium | reverse complement strand
TCGAGCGCCCTGACGATGCTAGCCACGGGCGGCACCTGCGTCTCGCTCGGGGTAACGGCGGGTGTGGAGGCCACCTTGGACGTCCGGCGCTTCTACCTCACGGGCGGTACCACCCTCTACGGCTTCATCATCTTCCACGAGGTTCTCACCCGCCCGGCGGGCGCGGGCCTCGCCCGACTCCTGCGCCTGGTGGCCGAAGGGCGCCTGGAGCCGCGCATCGAGCTCGAGGCGCCGTGGGAGGAGATAGGTGACGTCGCGGCGCGCCTCACCGACCGCGACTACGCGGGCAAGGCCGTCCTCCACGTAGGCTAGTCAGCACGCTTCGGCCCGGCTTCGCCTGGCCTCGCTTTCAGCTCTCAGCTTCTTCCCTTTGAGGCCTTCCCCCGACGCACCTCGCGCCACCGCTCGGATGGCGTGAGGGAGCATGGCCCGGGGAGGCTAGCTGACAGCTTGAAGCCTGCGAAGCAGGCGTGCTGACAAGCGAAGGCGTCAGCCTGAGCGTGCTAAAAGGCGCGACGCGCCGTGCTCGATCAACGCGCTCCGATCGGCTGCAATCCGGCCTCTATCGCCTCGCGGCGCGGCTCGAGGAACGGCGGGAGCGAGAGCCTCTCGCCGAGGTGTTCGGCGTCCTCGTCGGTGACGAAGCCGGGCCCGTCGGTGGCTATCTCGAAGAGCACCCCGCCGGGCTCGCGGAAGTAGATCGAGCGGAAGTAGTACCGGTCGATCTGGGGCGTCACGCCCAGCCCGAAGCTCCTGACCCTCTCCCGCCACGCCGCATGCTCCTCGTCGTCGGGCGTCCGGAAGGCGACGTGGTGGACGCCGCCCCGACCCAGCCGGGCGATCGGCGCCCCGGGCTCCTCGACGACCAGCACCTCGGCCCCAGGTCCGCCCGGACCGACCTCGAAGCCGACGACGCGTCCACCGTCCCGCGTCTGCTCGCCGGTCTTCCGGAAGCCGAGGACCTCCGTGAGCACCCACGCTGTCGGGTCGAGCTCCCGCACCGTCAGCTCCACCGCGCCGAGGCCCCGGATGCCTGCCTCCCGCGGCACGGGGCTGCCCTCCCACGGTACCCCGCCAGCGACGCGCGCGTCCGCGCCGTCGTCGATGAGCCTCAGCCTCTGCCCCTCGGGGTCGGTGAAGGCGATGAGCCCCCGCCCACCACGCTCCTCGACCCCGCCGTGCTCGAAGCCGAACTCGGCGAGCCGGTCCACCCAGAAGTCAAGGGCCTCTCGCCCCGCAACCCGCAACTCGGTCGCGGAGACCTCGCCAGCCCCCGCGTGGTTCGGGGCTATCCTCAGGTGCGGCCAGTCGAAGAACGTGACCTCCGTCCCCGGCCTCCCTAACTCGTCCCCGTAGAAGAGGTGGTACGCCGAGACGTCGTCCTGGTTGACCGTCTTCTTTACAAGCCTTAGCCCGAGAACCTGCGTGTAGAACGCGACGTTCTCAGAGGCCTCCGTCGTTACCGCCGTAAGATGATGTAGCCCGCCGAGCTGCAAGAGATTACCTCCCTGTTGACAGGTTTTGAGTTTAGTTCTAAACTAATTACATGTCAAGAGTTCGCGAGGCGATATCGGGTGGGGGTCTCAGGAGGCCGGCTGTGTTGGGGTGGATGCGTCTGATGCGGGTCTACCAGAAGGTGGATCGTGCGTCGGCGGAGCATCTGAAGCGCTGGGGCCTCAGCGTCGCGCAGTTCGACGTGCTGGCTCGCGTGGGGGCCGAGGAGGGGATCAAGCAGCAGGAGGTAGCTGACTCGCTGCTGGTTACCAAGGGTAACGTGTGCCAGCTGCTGGACAAGATGGAGGCTCGGGGTTTGATCTCACGCCGCCGGGAGGGCAGGATCAACCGCCTCTTCCTTACGGACGAGGGGTGGCGGCTCTACGAGGAGGCAGTCCCGGCCCAGGAGGCGATGGTCTCCGAGCGATTCTCCGCTCTAGCCGCGGCGGAGCAGTCGCAGCTCCACGAGCTGTTACGCAAGCTCGACCGGGCGCTGGGTTAGGCGCAGGTGGGCTCGCCGATGCCCACTCCCGGCGTTACCATAGTGCCGTGAAGCGCGGCACCCACACGTTCCTGCCGACAGGGCGCGTGCACTTCGGGACCGGCAGCCTCGAGCAGATAGTGGAGGAGGCCCGGTCCAGAGACCGCGCCTTCGTTATCACGGGGCGCACCCTCTACGAGAAGACGAGTCTCGTGCGGCGCGTCGAGGAGCTACTCGGCGAGAAACACGCGGGCACCTTCCCCGGCATGAGCGAGCATACTCCTGGCAGCTCGGTCGAAGAGGCCGCGAGGCAGGCGCGGGGATCTGACCTCCTGGTTAGCGTCGGGGGCGGGAGCGCCGTGGACGGGACCAAGGCAGTGGCCCGCGAGCTCGGCTACCCCACCCACGTCGCCGTGCCGACGACCCTCTCAGGGGCCGAGTGGGCGCACCGCGTAGGCGTTACAGACGAGGCCTCCGGACGCAAGAGCGGCTTCGCGGATCCCAAAGCCGTACCACAGGTCGTGGTACTCGCCCCCGAGGCGACCGTATTTACCCACGAGAAGCTCTGGCTCTCGACCGGGATCCGGGCGCTCGACCACGCCGTCGAGGGCCTGCTCTACGGCGGCGAGCACCCCGTCACGGACGTAACAGGGGCCGAAGGCGCCCGCCGCCTCGCGGCCTACCTTCCGCGCTCGAAAGAGGAGCCGGATGACGTTGACGTACGCGGCGACCTGCAGCTCGCCGCCTGGCTCGCGTACTTCGGACCGTACAACACCCCGATGGGCCTCTCGCATGGGCTGGGGCGCAGGATCGGGGCCAGCTACGGCGTCCCGCACGGCTACACCTCCTGCGTCACCCTGGCACCGAGCCTCGCGGTTATGAGAGGCAAGGTGCCCAAGGAGCGCTGGCGCAGGCTCGAGGAGGCCCTCGGCGGGGACCCGCCCGAACGCGTAGCCTCCCTCGTCGAGCGGCTCGGGCTGCCGCGCCGCCTGAGCGAGGTGGGCGTACCCGAAGACGACCTGGGAGAGATAGCGCGGGACTTCGACGACCACGAAGAAGACGCCCTCACCATACTGAGGGCCGCGTACTAGAGGTGCCTCCCGCGGCGCTCCCGCATGGGTACACCGCTCGGATCCCCACCATCGGCGACGCTGAGGCCGTCGCGGAGCTCATAGCCGCCTGCCAGCGCGCCGTCGGCGACCGCTCGGGTATGACCGTCGATGAGCTCCTCGGCGACTGGCAAGACATCACGCTCTCCGAGGAGGCTGTGGCCGTGGAGGCGCCAGACGGGCGCCTCGTCGCCTACGCGGACGTGCTCAACCGGTCGTACGTCTCGGTCTCTGTCTACGGCTACGTGCACCCCGAGCATCGCGGGCTCGGCCTCGGCGCCTTCCTCGTGGGCTGGGGCGAAAGGTGGGCGCGCGGGCGCCTGGATCTGGCCGCCGAAGGCGAGCGCGTTGTGGTGCAGCACTACGTCCACGCCGCCAATGGTCCCGCCGCGCGCCTCCTGGAGAACCTGGATTACGCGCCAGTGCGGGGCTACTATCGCATGTCCGCCGAGCTCGACGGGGAGCCGCCCGCGCCCGAGTGGCCGGAGGGGATAGCGGTACGCACCTTCGTACCGGGTAGGGACGAGCGCCCGGTCTACGAAGCGGTGGAGGACGCCTTCCGCGACGTGTGGGGCCGGCCGCGCGGCGCCTTCGAGCGCTTTCTGGGGTTCACCCGTGCGGAGGGTTTCGATCCCGGTTTGTGGTTTATCACGGAGATCGGGGCCGACATCCCCGGCGTGTGCCTCTGCAAGGTCGTGGGCGACAGGGGAGAGGTGGACGTGGTGGCCGTCAGGCGTCCGTGGCGGGGGAGGGGGCTCGGGCTAGCGATGCTCGGGCATGCCTTCGGAGAGCTCTACCGCCGGGGTGTGCGGGAGGTCGGCCTCAGCGTGGACGCCGAGAGCACAACCGGCGCGCCCCGGCTCTACGGCAGGGCCGGCATGCGCGTCACCGAGAGTTACATCCTCTACCAGAAAGAGCTGCGCTCGGGGCGAGATCCGTGGGCACGCTAGTCCTTACCGATTTTCGTTCCTTTTGCCGGGTACCTGACAATCCCGGCTCGGCGACTCCACCGTTGTGGGGAGCTACGGACCGATTACGTCCGGGTTCGGGATGCGCAACCTCTGACCCGGGAAGATGAGATCGGGGTCGCGGATCCCGTTGTGCTGCGCGATCTGCTCCGCCGAGACGCCGAAGCGCTCCCCGATCTCGCTCAAGGTGTCCCCCGGGCGCACTATCCAGACGGCTATGGTGCCGAGGCCGGGAGCGGCGAGAGGCGCGCACACTATCTGCCCCACGAAGATCACGTCCGGGTCGCGGATGCGGTTGAAGCGCACGAGGTCGTCCACCGAGAGGCCGAAATCCTCGGCGATCTCGCTCAAGGTGTCCCCTGGCTGCACTATGTAGGGCTCCGTGGGGAACACCTGTCCTTGGTGGCCGCGGGGCGGCACGCAAAGTATCTGGCCGGCGAAGATGATGTCGGGGTCGGCCAGGCCGTTGGCCTCGACGATGGCGTCCACCGTCGAGCCGAATCGCTCGGCGATCTCACTCAGAGTATCGCCGGGCTGCACCACATATGGTGGCATGGTTCACCCTCCTCTCGGTCGTTTGCCCCGACCTTAACGGTGGACGGTGAATTTCCGATGAATCGTAGCCGGGAAGCCTCTCTTCGCCCATCGACGTAGAGGGCGGATGTTCGCAGAATGCGCTGGTGGTCCCATCCTCCGGCTCCAACCTGTTGGCGAGGAGGACCTGAGGCCCGGTGCCCGGCCGGCCCATCACAGCTCCAGGCGCGACTCCTCCAGGTCGAGGTCGCGCTCTATGCGGTGCATCACCTCGTCGCTGATACGGCCCTCGTTGCGGAGCTGGATCAGGGTCGCGCGTTGCGCCCGCAGCAGGTCCCGCATGAAGCGCTGGTAGGCGGCCGAGCGTTCCTCGAGGCCGTCGTCGTCGGCGCCGTGGTAACGCGCCGCGAACCGGCTGCGGCGGTAGTTGTAGAGCCCGCGCGCCCTCTCGACCGTATCCTCGCGTACCCAGTCCTCTTCGGCCAGCTCGTCGATACGCGCGATCGCCGCGTCCGCCACCTGGACACGGCCCTTTATCTCCTCGCGCTCCTGGCTCCCGTCGTCCTCCAAGCCGAGCGCCCGGATCAGGACCGGCAGCGTGAGGCCCTGCACCACGAGCGTCGCCAGGATCACGCAGAAGGTCAGGAACAGGATCAGGTCGCGCCCCGGGAACGGTGCCGCCCCGCCCTCGATGGCAAGGGGCAACGCGAGCGCCGCGGCGAGCGAGATCACACCGCGCATCCCGGTCCAGGCGATGACCGTGACCTGCCTCACAGGCGGCGAAGGGTCGCGCTCTCGCAAGCGTCGGCTGAGCCAGCGCGGGACGTAGGTGGCGGGGAAGACCCAGAGGAAGCGCGCGAGTATGACCGCGAGGCTGATGAGCGCCCCGTAGAAGATGAGCTCTGCGGCCGGGTACTCGGTGCCCTCCGACAACCTCTCCAGGATGCCCTGCAGCTGCAGCCCGATCAGCGCGAAGATCAGGCCGTTGAGGAGGAAGGTCACGAGTTCCCAGAACGCGTAGCCCTGCATCCTCGTCGCGGGCGAGATGTACTCGGGGCCGCGCCGTCCGAGGTAGAGGCCGGTCGTTACCACCGCGAGCACCCCCGAGAACGCGAAGTCGCCAGGGAGGTGGAGCTGTTCCCAGGCCCAGTGCGACGGCTCCTCCGCCAGCAGGTAGGCCGCGAACGGCGTCAGGAGCGAGACGGTGTTCTGGATGTCCGGGTCGTCGGCTACGTGCCGGCGCGCCCAGAGGACCAGCCAGCCCACACCGAACCCGACTGCGATACCGCCGATAGCGCCTATTATGAACTGCATACCCGCCTGCCACAGCGAGAAGATGCCCGCGGCCACCGCGGTGACGGCTATCCGGTAGGCGACGATACCCGTGGCGTCGTTGACCAGGCTCTCCCCTTCGAGGATCGTCACTATGCGCCGGGGGACGCCGAGTCGCTGGGCGACGGAGGTCGCGGGTATGGCGTCGGTGGGTGAGACGATCGCCCCGAGGACGAAGGCTGCAGCCCAGGGCAGGCCCACGACCCAGTGGGCCACCGCGGCGACGACGCAGGTGGTCATCAGGACCAGGCCGACGGCGAGGAGCGAGATCGCGCGTATGTTCGCCCGGAAGTCCCGCCAGGAGGTGAAGATCGCGGAGACGTAGAGCAGCGGCGGCAGGAACAGCAGGAAGACCACGTCCGGCTCGAGCTCCACCCGCGGCAGCTTCGGCACGAAACCAAGCACCAGCCCGCCCAGGACGAGGAGGATCGGGTAGGGGACGTAGATCTTGTTGGCGAGGGTCGCGAGCACCGCGACCGCGACGAGCAGGACGAGGATTGTCTCTATCCCTGGCAACGGTGCTCCTCCTCTCTACCCTGTGGGCCTCAGGCGAACCTATCGGCCATGATCTGGGTAACCTCCGCGAAGCTGCGCAGCTCGGAGAGGAGCCGCCGCATCTCCTGGCCCGCCATGTCCCGCCCGAGCTGCTCCAGGTCGTTGATGTCGAGGGTGACGACGTACTCGTAGGGGGGAGCCGCGCCCGAGCCGAGCAGACCCGTCGCCCTGTAATCCCGCCAGTCTTCGACCGACGAGAGCTCCCGCACCGCCGGCGCGTAAGACTCCAGTATCCAGCGCTCGTAGTCCTCCGGGTCCACACCTTCCTTGAGGTTGACTAGCACGATCATCGACGGCACGCCCGACCCCCTAGCGCGGCTCCATGACGACCTCGCTCACGTAGCACCAGATCCGATCCTCCTCTGCTCCCAGTCCCTAGGCGGGTGCCGTCTGATCCGTGGCCCTTCCGGGCTCTCCGGATTTCACCGCCCGTCCTTTACCCTCTATCAGGATGCCTGCGACCACCGCGCTCGCGAGCGCGAGGCCGGCCGCGACGTACATAGCGACGCGGAAGGCGGCCACGAAGGCCACGTCTATGGTCCTCTCCACCGCTGACGCCGTGCCTCCTTCGAGCCCTCCGGGCACCTCGGCGCCCCCGAGGTCGACCTTCTCGGCCTCCAGCTGCTGCCTGGCACCCTGCGGCAGGTCCAGCCGCGCGGTACCCGCGTCCAGCGCCGTGGAGAAGGTGAAGAACACGAAGATGCCGAGTACGGGGATGGCGAGGAGGCTCGCCGTCCGGGAGACGGCGTTGTTCACGCCGGAGGCTAGCCCCGAGTGGCTCCCGGAGACGGAGTTCATGGCGGTCGTGGTAAGCGGCGCTATGACCAGCGACATACCGAAGCCGAGCAGCAGGACCGCGGGGAAGAAAGTAGTCCAGTACGAACCTCCGGTGCCCGGCAGGGCGAAGAGCACGAAGCCGGCCGCGGTAATGGTGGGGCCGACCACGAGCGGCAGCCTCGCACCGTAGCGGGTGACGAGCCCGCCGGCCCAGCGCGACATGACGAAGGTGATAACTATGAAAGGCAGAAAGGCGCTGCCCGCGGCCGTGGCCGAGTAGCCGTGAACCTGTATGAGGTTGAAGGGCAGGAAGTAGAGCGCCCCGCCCAGGCCCGCGTACAGGAAGAGGGTGAGCAGGTTCGCCCCGCTGAAGTTGCGCGAGCGGAACAGCGTGAGCGGCATCATCGGTTCGAGGGAACGCCTCTCGACGAACACAAAGGCGACGAGCGCGCCGACGCCGAGCACGAGAGAGGCGAGCACCAGCGGGTCGGCGAAGCCGTTGCTCTGGGACTCGATCAGGCCGAAGACCACGCCGCCCAACCCGAGGGTCGCGAGCACCGCGCCGGGTACGTCGAGCCTTCTCGCGTCCGGGTCCCGGCTCTCTGGGACGTGGCGATACACGATCCAGAGCACCACTATCGCCAGCGGCACGTTTATGAGGAAGGCCGCGCGCCAGGAGACGTTCTCTACCAGGTACCCGCCGAGGACCGGGCCTAGCGCCGCAGTTATCCCGGAGAAGCCCGACCACGTGCCTATGGCCTTTCCCCTCCGCTCCTCTTCGAAGGAGGCGCTGATGATCGCGAGCGACCCGGGCACCAGGAGCGCCCCCCCGACTCCCTGCACGGCCCGTGCGACGATGAGTCCCTCCGGACTGCCCGCGAGGCCGCACCACACCGACGATGCGGCGAAGAGCGCGACACCCAGGGAGAAGATACGCTTGCGCCCGTAGTGGTCGCCCAGAGAGCCGCCTACCAGAATGAGTGCGGCTAGGAAGAGCGCGTAGGACTCCACTATCCACTGGGCGTCCACCGCCGTGGCGCCGAGGCGAGCCTGGATCTCCGGGAGCGCGACGTTGACGACCGTGCCGTCGATAAACGCCATGGCCGAGCCTATGATGGTTGCGGCCAGAACCCAGGGTCCCGAGTCGAGCGCGCACGGCGCCTGGGCCGCACCCGACCTCACCACCCCTTCGTCACACGGTGGTTTGAGCGCCGCCATCAAACTCCTTCGTTCGCCGGGCTGCGGGCAATGTCTCCAGCCTCATCCTAGAAGGACGAGCCGGGCTCTTTGAGAAACTCTGCCTCCTCCGGGGTCGTCGGGCGCCCGAGGACCTCGTTGCGATGCGGGAAGCGCCCGAAGCGCTCGACGATCCGCATGTGGAGCACGGCGTAGTGGGTCGGGTCGGCGCCGCCCCACTCCTGCAGGGTTCCGAACAGCTCGACCGCGCGCCGCTGGTGGTCGAGGTCCTCGCTGTGCATGAAGGGCATGTACAGGAACGCGCGCTGGAACTCGGGCAGCTCGCGGTCCAGGGCGTGATCCACGGCGAACTCGGCGGTCTCCTGCGCCTTCGGGTCGGCGGCGTAGGTCTTTGGATCCCCGCGGAACATGTTGCGGGGGAACTGGTCGAGCACTATCACGAGCGCCAGGCAGCTCCGCGCGTCGTCCCTCCAGCTGTCGAGAGCGCCGGCGGCCGCCTCTTCGTACAGGTCCCCGAACCTGCTCCGCACCTCCGCGTCGAACTCGGGGTTCTTCGTGAACCACTCGTCGCGGAAACCCCCGTAGCCGGGCTCGCCCTCGCGCCCGAACCAGAAATCTAGTACCTCGTCCGTCCGCAGCCTATCCACCATCGTCCGCCTCTCTCTCCAGCGGGAGGCGCACGACGAAGCGCGTCTCTCCCGGCTCGGACTCGAACGTAACCTCGCCTCCGTGGCTGGCGACGATGCGCCGCACGATGTCCAGCCCGAGCCCGGTTCCCTCCCCGACCTGCTTGGTGGTGAAGAACGGCTCGAAGATTCGGGCTTGCGCCTCACGCGGTATCCCTGGACCGTCGTCGGAGACCTCGACCACCAAAGAGTCCCCGTGCCCGTACGCCCTGATCCCTACCTTGCCCGCCCCGCCGACGGCGGCGGCGGCGTTGTCCAGGAGGTTGGCCCAGACCTGGTTGAGGTCGCCGGCGTGCGCCCAGATCCTGGGTAGCCTTTCCTCGTAGTCACGCGTCACGGTCGCGCCTCTGAGCTTATGTCCGAGGATCGTGAGCGTGCTCTCCAGCCCCTCGCGCACGTCGGTAGCGGCGTAGGAGCCGCGGTCCATGTTGGTGTGGTCCTTCATCGCCCCGACGAGCTCGGAGATGCGCGCCGCGCTCTGCTCAACCTCCCCCGCGAGGCCTGCGAGCTCGAGCGTCGCCCCGAGCCACTCCAGGGCCGCGGCGAACGCCTCCTCGTCTTCCAGCTCCTCGGCTAGCCTCTCCAGGCGCCCGGAGTCGAGGCTAGCCC
>DATACV010000392.1:0-1839 GCA_036258875.1 Rubrobacteraceae bacterium | reverse complement strand
GGGTCAGGTTGATGGTCGGGATGCGCTTGCGCGGGTAGACGCCGGCGCGCGCCGTCCCTCCGCAGTCCACGATCACGGCGGCTATCTCGCTCTCGGGCGGCGGCGCCCGGAAACCGTCCATGACCTCGGCGCCGGTAAGGTCGGCTATCTTCTGAGCCACCTCGGGAATGCCCCCGCCGGTGACCGCCACTATCTTGTCCTTCTCGGCCGTCGGCTGGATCACGAGCGGCCCGCCCCATCCCTGGGGGCCCCTCTCGATCCTGACGGCCCTGAACTGCTTCTCCTGCATCTTCAGGCTCCCCCTAAAGCTCCACGCCCTGGCGCCGGGCCAGGAAGAACGTTATGTACTGCGTCACTATCCCCCTGATCAAGATCACGATCAGGCCCGCGATGATGTACCTGACCGCGAGCGGGCCGAGCGGGAGGTTCTGGGCCTGGAGGCCCTGAGCGACGCCCAGCCACACAAAGAGCTCCGCCGGGTTGACGTGCGGGAAGATCCCTAAAGGAGGATGCACGAAGGAGACCGCCGAGTCGTAGAACGCCGGCTTGTACCGCTCGTCCAGGAACGTCCCGAAGGTGTAGGCCATCGGGTTGGTCAAGAAGAACACAGCCAGGACCGGCAGCACCGTGTACCGCGTGAAGATGTTGCCGGCCGCGAACCGCGCGGCGCGGTGGATCCGGTCCTCGCCGATTATGTTGATCAGCGCGTAGAAGAACGTCAGCAGCACTATCAGGGTGGGTATGATCCCCGTTACGAACCCGACGAACGTCTCGCCACCGGCCTGGAACAGCCCGATGAACCATGTGCCCGCGCGCTCTAACGCACCGAGTATCCCTCCCTGCGGCGCGGCCGTCTGCTCTTCCTGGAGCAGCGCGAGGAACATTGCATTCATATTCCCTCCTCCATCAATAATCCCGAACTATTCAACCTCGACGCCATCACCCCTACCTCACGCGGTCGCCCTCTCCTTCTCCTGCTTTATCCGGTCTATCTGCTCGACTGCTCGCCTGGCGGCGAGCATGGTGCTCTTGTCGTACGGCTCCTCACGCTCCTCGACCCGCAACTCCTCGAGGCTCATCCCCACGAGGTCTGGGACGTCGTTGAACCTGGCGAAGATGGTCATGCCGCGCATCCGCATAGCCCGCTTGACCACGTCGTTCTCGTCCGCGACCACGATCAGGATGACGCCCTTGCCGAACGTGGCCTTCGCGTTCCCTACCCCGACAAACCCCTCGCCACCCTCGCGCGTGATGCGGCCCAGAACCTCCCGGTAATGGCGCATCTGGAAGTATGTCCCGACGATCTGCAAGATCCACGCGACCGCAAGAAGCAGTATCACGTAAGCGACCCAACTCATCCTTTCCCTTCCCTCGGCTCTCCTGTAGCTCCCTCGCCTCGCAACACAATACACGTAACCTATGTTCGAGTCAAGAACACATGTAAAAACAAGCTCTGCTTCTTGTGGACGTCTCTATGCAGCCTCCGAGAAAGACGCGCTACGGGCTGCGGGGAGGTTTCAGGGCGGGCGGAGCCTGGTGCGCAACCCGGTGGCCCTCATCGCGTATAAAGGGGGCGTGGATAGATTGGGGAGCAACGTAGGCTCGCGGCGGGCGGCTCTGGTCGTCAACACCCGCTCGCGCAGCGGGGAGCGGACGTTCTTCCAGGCGCTCGACCGGTTGCAGGAGCTGGGGGTGACCCTGGGGCCGACCTACGCGGTGCGAGATCCGGCGCGGCTGCACGAGGCCGTCCGGGACGTCCTCGTCGGCTCCGACTACGAGCTTTTGATCCTCGGCGGGGGCGACGGCTCGGTGAGCTCCGTGGTGGATTTCCTGGCGCAC
>DATACV010000391.1:0-1972 GCA_036258875.1 Rubrobacteraceae bacterium | reverse complement strand
GTCAACCAGAACTCCACCATCATCCTCCCCGTCCCCATAGACCTCCTCAGGCCCTACCTGAGCCAACCCGACGGCTCCCGCGGGGACTACGAGGCGAGGGCGCAGCGGGAGCGGCTGAAGGAAGAAGAGGAGGCCGAGCGGCTTTATGAGGAGGCCGTGGGAGACGTGCCGACGGAGACGCCCGTCGAGGACGGCGGCGAGATCCCGCGCAGGGAAGAGCGCTCCTGAAGCGGCTTCGTAAGGTATCAGGTTTCAGCTTTCACGTCTGCCGGTAGCCTACTGCCCGGCGGCTGCGCCACTGGGTACTTCTACGGCGTGAATCCGCTTCGTGTCGCCTCTCATGATCTGCTAACGATGCGCCGCTCCCGGCCCCTTCCTGATATCTGTAGCCTGATACCCGATGCCTCTCTGCAAAACCGCCTTATCCCTTCTGGCGCGCCTCCATCCGGCCGGGGGTTAGCGTCGTATACATCTGGGTAAGATGACCCCCGAAGTTGGAGAGCTGTTCCCGGTGAGCCCTCTCGCGAGGGTTTACGCGGAGGGCCCGGGCGGTTGAGGGGTCTGATGGAGCGCGAAATCGCGGAGGTAAACAAAGGGGAAGGTATCGGGCTTACGGAGCCGGTCTCGTTGACGCTCCCCAGCAGCCCGGGCTACGTTCTGCTCGCGCGCCTCGTGGTGGCCCAGGTCGGACGGCTCGCCGGCTTCGGGCCCGAGGACGTCTACGACCTCAAGCTGGCCGTCACGGAGGCCGCGACCAACGTCATCCGGCACGCGGCTGTCGAGAGCTACCAGGTCGAGTACAGGGTCTTCCCGCGCGCCGTCGAGATAACCGTCATCGACGCCGGCGGCGGGTTCAACGTCGCGGACCTGACGCGCCCGCCCGACGGGCATGGGGGGTTCGGCCTCGCCGTCATCCGCGACCTGGTCGACGAGTTGGTGCTCGACTCGACGGAGGGCGGCGGGACGCGACTGAAGATGATCCGGCGCGCCGGCCTGCCCGTACAGGGCACCGACACCTGAAAAAAGACCCCAGGGCCTGTTGAATCAACGACGGACGTTAATATACAGTTTACCGTGTCGTTACCCGAGAAAGGCGTTATGAGAGGGGATTCGTGAGCGAGCCGTGCTGCAGCGCGTAAACCCCGGCAACAAGTCCCTCACCGATTACCGCAGCATCATCCGCCGGCCCCTCTACGACGAGATCGTGGAGCTCGCCGAACGCCTCGACGGGACGCGGGTGTTGCACGTCAACGCCACGAGCTTCGGCGGCGGGGTCGCGGAGATCCTCTACACCCTGGTGCCCCTGATGCGCGACGTCGGCCTCGAGGCCGAGTGGGGCGTGATGTTCGGGGCGGAGCCGTTCTTCAACGTCACCAAGGGCTTCCACAACGCCCTGCAGGGCGCGGACTACGAGCTCACCGTGGAGGCGCGCGCCATCTACGAGGAATACAACCGCCAGTCCGCCTCAGCGCTCGCGCAGGCCGCCGAGGAGTGGGACGTCGTGCACGTCCACGACCCGCAGCCCGCGCTCTTGAGGCATTTTACGGAGGGCCTCTCGGAGAAGACCAAGTGGATCTGGCGCTGCCACATAGACACCTCGACCCCGAACCGCGAGGTGATGGACTACCTGCTGCCCTACATACAGGAGTACGACGCCCAGATCTACACGCTGGAGGAGTACACGCCGCCCGGCGTAGAGCTGCCTGGGCTAACCATAATCCCGCCGGCCATAGACCCGCTTAGCCCGAAGAACATGGCGCTCGCCCCCGAAGACGCCCGCTACATCGCCAACCAGTTCGGGGTGGACACGCAGAGGCCGTTCATCTTGCAAGTCTCGCGCTTCGACCCCTGGAAAGACCCTCTGGGCGTCATAGACGTCTACCGGGCGGTAAAGGAGGAGGTGCCCGAGGTGCAGCTCGTCCTGATCGGCTCGATGGCCCACGACGACCCCGAGGGATGGGACTACTGGTAC
>DATACV010000390.1:0-6474 GCA_036258875.1 Rubrobacteraceae bacterium | reverse complement strand
CGACCTCGGCCGCGGCCTCGGCGCTCGTGTCCTCGAGCAAAGCAAGGAACTTCTCAGGATCGGAGAGCGGACCGCGATAGCGGAACAGGGTGGTATGCACCAGGTCAGCCTCGTTGCGGGTCTCGGATGGCAACCGAAGGCCCTCGCGCATCATCCCGCGGATGCGGTTCACCGGCTCGGTCGGCTCGGCAAGAGCGATCACGGCCGAGTCGGTGGCCACGACGTGTTCGTAGGTGATCCGAAAACCCGTGCTTTGGGCCGCGATACGTCTCAGCTCCGCCGTCCACTGCTCACCGTGGCGCTCCCAGAGCGAATCCTTGGGAACCGGATAGCTCGCATGCACGGCGAGCAGCCAGGCGATGCTCACGTGGAGGGTCTGCTGAGGGCACGCCAGCAGGTTGGGCTCCACTTGGTAGAGGCTCTGCTGTACCTTCTCGAGCGATGACCTGGTACGGGGGTCCAGCTCGATCTGGACGTTGTAGCCCCGACAAGACCGTGCCCACAGCGGACTGGCTCGCACCTCGTTGCGGGCCACCTTCTCTCGGTGCGCCTCCCGTAGTTTCATGGCTCGCTGCCCGGCGGATTCCTCGTGGACATGATCCTTGTCTCGCGGCCATTGTCTCACGCCCCGCGCCAGAGCCGTCTGACGGCCCTGGGCCGAGGAGCTGGCGCGGACGGAGAGGAAGCGAGACGGCTACCTGGAGCTTGCGGCGGAGGGCTTATGCCCCGCGACGAGCTACGGGCGAAGCTGCGCGTCCTGGACGCCGAGCGGGGAGTCAAGATGTATGCCGAATTGTGCTGGTCTCAGCCGCATTCAAGCTGTAAGGTCGGGTACGTTCTCGCTCGGCAAGCAGGTTCCAGGCGAGCTACAAGGGCGGTCCTACGAACTCGGAATCGTACTTCTGGTTTATCTCCTCCACGGTCCTGCCCTGGCCTGTGCTCCGATTCGCATCTTCTCCTTGCTCGGCGCGTGCCTGAGCGAATTCCTCGAAGGAGTGCTCCAAGCCCCCCGGTACGTAGGCTATAAGCACTTTACAGGGATCGGTTCCTATGGCCTTGGCGGCGTGGACCGTCCCCCGCGGGATAAACACGAACGTCCCGGGCGGCGCACTGACCTGGCGCTCGCCGACAAGGAAGAGGAACTCTCCCTCCAGGACGTAGAACAGCTCGTCGTGACTGTGGTGAATATGGCGAGGTGGCCCATACCCCGGGGGACCCGTCGCTTCGAGGAAGCCGATCGAGCCTCCGGTCTGCTCGCTGGTGGCTTTGAGCGTCATGGCGTCCGTCCCCGGGATTGTGTAGCCCTCCCCAGGCCCCAGGATGATGCCCCCCGAAGCGCTACCCCGCTCCCCCTGCCCGGATGATTCGTTCACGGGTTCGTCTCCTCTCGGGGCGCGTTTGCTGGCTACGTGTATTCTATTCGCCCAACGCCACGGAAGGGGTGGATTACGTGTCGTTAGCTCGGGTTCCCGTGCTTCTGCCGACGACGGCGTAGAGCGGGTCGGTGAAAAGGCGGCGGGGGCTGCGGTCGAGGCTGCGAACGTCCTCGAAGTTTGCTGCCTCGCGCAGGTAGCGTTCGACGAGTCGCATGCGCCCCCGGTCGTCGAGCTGGTGCCAGAAGGCGATGGCCTTGGTAGGAAAACAGCGGTTGGAGAAGGTGATCACGACCGGAGCTCCGACCTCGAGTACACGCCCGACCTCGCGCAGCACCTCTACGGGTCGGGTCAGGTAGTCGATGGAGACGCAGATGCCGCACCCGCCGAACTCCGCGTCACCGAACGGCAGGTGGGGGTCTCTGTTCAGGTTGTGGATGACGTATGAGTGGAGCCTCTCGTTGCGGCGTAGCTCTGCCTCGTTCATCCCGAGCCCGACGACGCGGCGGTACTCGACCTCGGGCGGGAGGTGGGAGACCCAGCTGCTCATGAGGTCCAGGATCTCGCCTCCCGGCGGGAAGAGCTCCCTGTAGAGCTGCGTGACGGCGGAGATGGCCCTGTCGTCTATGTGGGTGACGAAGCGCGGCAGCAGGTAGAACTCTTCGTCCGGCGACTCGTCGTAGCGCCTGAACGCCTCCTCGGGCAGCGGCCGGATCTCCTTCTCTCCCATGAGACAGAGGTTAACCTACAAAGCGCGCTCGAGACCTTCGTAATACCGTGTACCCCGACCTACTGGTATAACCTTGGACCCCATGGCCTCCGAGCAAACAGGCAGGCACTTCACGGTAGCGGTCTTCGTGGTGTGGGAGGGGAAGGTGCTCCTGCACCGGCACCGCAAGCTCGGGATGTGGCTCCCGCCCGGCGGGCACATCGAGGAGAACGAGCTGCCGGACGAGGCCGCGGTGCGCGAGGTGCTCGAGGAGACGGGGCTGAGCGTGCGGCTCGTGGGGGAGAGGCGCGAGGACGTGGCCGACCCCGTACAGCTCCACCGTCCCGCAGGGGTGCAGCTCGAGAACATCGGCCCTGGGCACCAGCACATAGACCTGATCTACTTCGCCAGGCCGTCGGGCCCCGCGCAGATCCGGGACGACTTCTCCGAAGACAGGGTCGGCTGGTACGGGCCCGAAGACTGGGACGGCATGCGCGTGAACGCGGAGGTCAGGGGCTGGTGCGAGAGGGCCCTCGAAGCTCTCGGCCACGCATAGGGGGCGGTTCGTGTAAGGGCGATTCGCAAACCGCCCTTGCTACGTCAGACGCCTCTCGAGGTTCTCCCTGACCTCGGGCCACTCGTCGTCGACGATGCTGTAGTAGGCCGAGTCGCGGTAGCGGCCCGTGGGCAGGATCATGTGCTTGCGGAAGATGCCCTCGAAGCGCGCGGGGAGCGCCTCGAGCGCGGCCCTGGAACGCTCGTTGCGCGCGTCGGTCTTGAACTCGACGCGCGCGCAGCCCAGAACGGCGAAGGCGTGCTCGAGCATGAGCAGCTTGGCCTCGACGTTCGCTCCGGTCCCCCAGTAAGAAGGCGCGAGCCAGGTCCAGCCGATCTCAAGCCCCCGGTGCGCCGGCCTGAGCGCGAGGTAGCGGGTGCTCCCGATGGGCTCCCCGCTCCCGGCATCCAACGTCGCGAACGCGGCCTCGCTACCCTCCTCCGACGCCGCGAGCGTGGCCTCGAACCAGGAACGGAAGGCGGCGCGGCTCCCCGACGCGTCGACCGGCAGGTAACGCCAGATCCCGGGCTCCCGGGCGGCCTCGAACAGGCCTTCCTCGTGGCGGGGCTCCAGCGGCTCGAGGACGACGAGGGAGCCTTCGAGCCGGCGCGCGACGTTCTCCCACCCGCTCTCCACTTAGGGATCGGAGCAGTCGCGGCGGTAGCCGCAGGTGGGGCAGACGAGCTTGCAGTGCAGCCCGTACATCTCCGTGCCGCAGACCTCGCAGTTCTCGGCCGAAGGCTCGAGCGCCTCAGTGACTTCGTGCTGCGTGCGTTCGTCCGTCATCGAGGGAAGTATACGGGCGTGCGGCTCGCCTGGCACCGCCGGGATCACCCCGAGCGCGGCCCGCTCTTCGGCGACGGGCGGTACCGGAGCAGGTCGGCGATGCGGCCGGCGCTCAGGGTCTTGAGCGCGCTGTAGGAGAGTACCCTCTGGGCCTGGCGCAGCGTCGCCGCCAGGGCCTGCGTGAGGACCTGCAGCGTCGAGAGGCTCTGCTGCAGCTCGGAGATCCTGATGGGGAGCTGCTGCGCGCGGGCGTCGAGGTCGGAGAGGCCCCTCTCCAGCTCGCCGGTGCGCTGCGCGAGGTTGGCGATCTCCTCCGTGAGGCGCTGGTTCAGGGCGGCGCGGGCGCGGCGGAGCCGCAGGTAGGCCCCGAGCGCGCCGAAGGCCGTCACGAGCGCGAACACCGCTCCGGCCAGGATCAGGATCAACAAGATGGTGCCCATCGCGAGGGCCACCGTATCACGCTCACTGGACCCTTTACAAACCGTTAACCGGTGGTAAACTCCCCCTCACGACGCGGGGTGGAGCAGTCTGGTAGCTCGTCGGGCTCATAACCCGAAGGTCGCAGGTTCAAATCCTGCCCCCGCTACTAGAGAAGGGCCCCGGTCTCCCGGGGCCTCTTCTTTGCTCTCAGCCCCCGGCGAGCAGCGCGGTCGAGCAGGGATAATGCAGCCCGTAATGCGATCCGGTTCCGTGCTCATTCTGTGAGGAGAGCGCCTGTGCTATTCTGACGTCCGGTTGGGGGAGGTACGCACGCCTAACTACGTTGGTTCGACAGGGAACTACTGCACACTGACCTCATGACCGAATTCACCGACACAAATCTTTGGGCGACTACCCTCGGTAAAGGCGTCGAGGATAAGACACCTGGAGAACGCGATGCTCGAGAGCGTTTGCGCGCGGCCTACCTGTCCTGCCGGGACCGGGCTAGGATTCTGGCGGCCGAAATCCCCCGGGACCTGCCGGACTACACCGTCTATGACATCAGCCATCTCGATGCTCCATGGGAGATGGCGGGGTTGATCGCGGGTTCGGACTATCCCCTCACCGCTTCGGAAGCATTTGTGCTAGGTGGAGCGTTTCTTGTACACGACCTCGGGATGTCACTCGCGGCTTACCCGGAAGGGATGGAAGCCCTGCGTAAGTAGGGGGGTTGGGGAGACACGGTTTCGGCGCTGTGGCACCCCTAGCTGGGTAGAGTGCCCACCGAAGAAGAGCTGAAAGACCCGCCGGCGGATGTAGTGAATATGGCTGCAGCGGAGAGGCTCCGTGAACTCCATGCTAGTCGGGCTGACAGACTGGCGCTTACATCCTGGGAAACCCACGATGGATCAACGTACCATCTCATCGAGAGCCAGAACTCCGCGGGCAGTTCGGACCGATCATAGGGCGCATCGCCCACAGTCACTGGTGGTCGGTGGACAAACTGGGGGAAGAGTTCGCGACTCGGCGGCTCGGTGCGCCAACTGGGTACCCGCCAGAATGGACCGTAGGCCCACTTAAGCTTGCTTGTCTGCTTAGGCTTGCCGACGTCAGCCACGTCGATGCTAGGCGAGCGCCGGGGTTTCTCAGGGCGTTGCGTCAGCCGGAGGGCATCGCCAGGGAGCACTGGGTTTTCCAGGAGCACCTGCACCAGCCCTATCTTAGTGAGGATCGCCTGGTCTACACCTCGGGACGGCCCTTCACGCTTCAGGAAGCGTCAGCTTGGTGGCTATGCTTCGATACATTGCAGCTGATCGATCGCGAACTACGACAGGTTGACGCGCTCCTTGCGGATATTAGTCAGCAAGAGAGGCCAAGGCTCGCGGCGCGTAGCGTCGCAGGCGCCGAAGACCCCGAGAGGTGCGGTGGGGTGCACCACAACTACAAGGCGAGATGCTTCGAGAGAAAAACCAACCGGCCTTGTGTAAGCCACACTTAGCACTGTTCTAACTGACAACTGAGTAGCGTGGCCGTCCGCTGCCGCCTCCTCGCAGGCCTCGCGCACGTAATGGTCGGTACATCACCGCTTGGGCGGGGCTTCTCACCTTCACTCGCCCTTCATGGAACGACGCGTCCTCACATAAGAGCAATAAGCATATGTGTACACTGGTGATAAACGGCACTTATCTACAAGTTATCCACAACATGTAGAAGTTAACATTTACTAGAGGTCAAGATGTAGTAGTTAGTGAAGGTTGGTAGAAGGTTAGGTCAAGGTACAGGGGTGAGGCTGGAGCGCGGGAGTGCTAGGGCTCTGGCTCCGGAACCCGGCCCGAGGAAGGAGGGGGATACTAGCCTCGGGCCGGGTTCCCCTTCCCTACCCCAAAACACGGAAAGGGCTGGGGAATCACTAGCAGAAAGCCAGCCCCGCTAGGACGGTTAACGAGAGACCGGGACACCGCAGGAGCCCGGCCTGATCGCTACCGTCCTGCCTCCGCCTTTTCGCGGGTCTCGCTGCCACTCGCTTACTGCATTATTACTGCAATCTACTCTGGCCTAAACCCGAGGTCGAACGAGGAGGACGAGCGCACGTCGCGGCGGTAAGACCTCGACGGCTTCACGGCCCCAGTAGCATCCGCGCCAGGGTGGACCCATAGATGTAGAGCATCACGACGCCAGCGCCGAGGAGCAGCAACCCCGCCAGCCACAGCACCGCCAGTACCACCGGCACCGGCAGCCTCAGGAACGCCTCAAGGGCTTTCCCGGCCCAACTCTCGGTCCACGCCGAAACCTTCGAGCGCCGCCTGCGCCCGCGCCGCGACCTTCGGACGCGCCATAGCCGGCGGGCACTCGGCTTAATCTTTCCCCTCCTCCGGTCGAGCCCCCACAGGCCCTCAATGCTACGCGAGGGGCGAAGTTTATGCAGCGAAAGCTACATGTGGTACGCATCGTCGGATGCGACCGGCATATCTTGTTGTCCTGGCCCGAGAGGGGACGGTAGCAGAGAGAAGGCCGGGACCACTCACTAGGACCCCGGCCCGGAGCGCTCGTGAGGTTAGCCGAGCCTTTGGATCATCCCCGACATCTCTTCGCGGTCGTAGGCCCGAAGCGTAGTGGTCCTGAGGTTGCCG
>DATACV010000389.1:0-9028 GCA_036258875.1 Rubrobacteraceae bacterium | reverse complement strand
GCGACGAGCACGAACGGCGTGAGGAAGTGGGCTATCTCGTCGTAGCCGGGGATCGGCTCGAAGAGGTGCCACAGGAAGCCGGCCCCGTTGAGGGCCGTACAGATCAAGATGAGGGCTACTACCCAGCCGCGCGGCATCCGTTCAACACCTCGAGTCTTTCGCCCACCATTCCACCCCCGCTTATACCCGGTACGCTCCCGGGCGGAACCTACACCTCGTGGTGGTAGCGGCAGCGGGCCTCGTAGGTCTCCTGCGCCCCCACGAGGATGGTCGGGGCGGAGGCGGGGGCGGGTTTGCCGTCTATGAGGCGTTGCGAGCGCGAGGCGTCGCGGCCACAGAGGGCGCAGATGGCGCGCAGCTTGACTACCTCGTCGGCCTCGGCGAGCAGCGCGGGCATGGGGCCAAAGGGTTCCCCGCGGAAATCCATGTCGAGGCCGGCGGCTATCACCTCGTACCCAGAGTCGGCCAGGCGCTGGCAGGCGCCCACGATCCCCTCGTCGAAGAACTGGGCCTCCTCGACCGCCACCACGTCGGTAGCCGGGTCCACGTGCTCCAGGAGCTCCTCGCTCGTTGAGACGGCGATCGCCTCGTGCAGGACGCCGTTGTGGGACCGTATCTCCGTGAGGTCCGAGCGCGTCTCGAGGGCGTGCTTGAAGACCTGGACCGTGCGCCGGGCGTAGATGGCGCGCCTGAGGCGCCGGATCAGCTCCTCCGTCTTGCCAGAGAACATCGAGCCCGTGATCACGGTCAACGAGCCCGTGGGCACGACCGCAACGTCTTTCGTGTGGGTTCCCGCTTGCGTCATAGTCTCCGAATTCTACTCGTCGCGCGGCCGTTTACCCGGCCGGATCACCTACCTCAGATTCCTCTTCGGCCTGCGACGCTCCCTCCTGTAGCGCACGACGGCGACGGCCACCACCGCGGCGACGACGAGCCCCGAGGTGACGAGGAACAGCCCCACGTACTCCGGCGCCTGACGCCCCAGGTAGGAGTAGAGGAAGGTCTGCGGGAAGATGCCCAAGGCTGTCGCGATGATGAAGTTCCGGAACCTCATCCTGGTGAGGCCGGCGGCGTAGGAGATGACGTCGAAGGCTACGCCGGGGATCAGGCGCCCGGCGAAGACCGCGTAGAGGCCCCACCGGGCGAACCAGCGGTCCGCGGACTCCAGCCCCGTCCTGCCCACCAGCACCTCCACCGGCACGCGGCCCAGAGAGCGCGAGATCCCGAAGCACACGGCAGCCGCCAGGACGTGCCCGAAGAGGCTCAGCATCCAGCCCCAGAACACCCCGAACGCCAGCCCGTTCGCGAAAGTGATGAGGAACGACGGCACGGGGGCCACGAGCGCCTGCAGCACCATCAGGAAGCACGAGGCGACCGGCGCCCACAGCCCGAACGAGAGGATGTAGTCCCGCAACCCCGCGATGTCCCCACGCCCCAGCAGACCCAGGGCGCGGTTCACCTCGGAGCGGAACCCCGAGGAGACGAGGTAGAGGACCCCGAACAGCGCCGCGGCTGCCAGGAGCAGGATGAGCCGCAACAACCTGACCGTGCGGGCGTCGAGGTTCACGGCTCTGGTTACGGGAGGAAGGGGCCCCGGTCTGCTCATCGACCCATCATATTACGCATGGTGGCGCCGGAGGCTCCTAGTCTATCTCCGGGGCCTGGTCCAGGATGGTACGGGCCATCCTTATGGAGGCGGCGTCTATCATCTGGCCGTCGACGGAGATCGCGCCCCGCCCGGCGGCTTTCGCCTCCTCGTAAGCCTTCACGACCTTCCTCGCCCGCTCGACCTCTCTCTCCGTGGGCGTGAAGACGTCGTTGACGGTCTCGATCTGGGCCGGGTGGATGCACCACTTGCCGTCGAAACCGAGCGAGCGGGCGAGCAGGGAGCTCTCGCGGAGCCCCTCCTCGTCGCGGTGGTCGGCGACGGGGCCGTCCACGGCGCGCAAGCCCGCGGCGCGGGCGGCGGCGACTATGCGGTGCATGGCGTAGTGGAAGCGGTGGCCCGGGTAGACCTCATCCCACTCGTCCGCCGTGCCGATGCTCCTCTGCGGCATCCCCACGCTCGCCGCGTAGTCGCCGGGGCCGAAGTGGAGGGCCGTCAGGCGCCCCGTGGCGCGGGCTATGCCGTCCACGTTTACGAGGCCCTCGGCGCTCTCGATCTGGGCCTCTATCTCGAGCTTACCGGGCTCGAGGCCGACGGCGAGTTCTATCTGGTACAGCAGCGTGGCGACGACGTGCAGGTCCTCGGGGCGCTGCACCTTGGGGACCATGACCGCGTCCAGCCTGTCCCCGGCCCCCTCGACTACCTCGATGAGGTCCCGATAGAAGTACGGAGTGTCGAGGGCGTTGGCACGGTAGAGGGGCGGCCTGCCGCGCCAGTCCAGCTCTCTCAAGGCGTGGATCACCTTCGGGCGGGCTCCGGCCTTCTCGTCGGGGGCGACGGCGTCCTCGAGATCGAGGAAGACGGCGTCGGCGGCGGAGGCGAGCGCCTTCTCGGCCATCCCGGGGTTGGAGCCCGGGACGGCCAGGATGGAGCGTGGTGCCCTCACAGACCCCTGTCGAGCAGCGTCTCCACCGGCTCGCCACGGATGGAGGCGTCCAGGACCTCGACGGGATGGGCCATCGGCATGGAGCGTCCCATCCGCTTGAGGGAGGCCTGTATCTGGAGCATGCAGCCCGGGTTGGAGGTCACGATCATGCGCGCCCCGGTGTTCAGGACGTTGCGGGCCTTGCGGTCGCCGAGCTCGGTGGCGGGCTCGGGCTCGACCATGTTGTAGATGCCGGCGGAGCCGCAGCAGATCTCCGCCTCCTTTATCTCCCGAACCTCCATGCCGGGTATCTGCTTGAGGGTGGCCCTGGGCTGCTGGCGGACGCCCTGGGCGTGGGCCAGGTGGCAGGCGTCGTGGTAGGCAGCGGCTACCGGCAGCGGGTGCCGCTCGGCCACCGGCCCGAGCTCCTGGATAAACTCCGAGACGTCCCTGATCTTCGCGGCGAAGGCGCTCGCGCGCTCGGCGTACTCCGGGTCGTCGCGCAGCAGGTAACCGTACTCCTTGAGCGTCGAGCCGCAACCCGCGGCGTTGATGACGATGGTCTCGACGCCGGCATCCTCGAAGTCGTCTATGAGCTTGCGGGCGAACCGCTGGAACTCCTCCTCGCGGCCCGCGTGCACGCTCAAGGCGCCGCAGCAGCCCTGGGTCTTGGGCGCCACGACCTCGCAGCCCTCGGCGGAGAGCACCCGCACGGTGGCGGCGTTGACCTCGGAGAAGAAGACCCGCTGCACGCAGCCCTTTATGAACCCCACCCTCCGGCGCTTCTCGCCGACCGGCGAGGTGACCTCGGGCACCTCCTGCTGCCGGGTCATCATGGGCATCAGGGCCTCCATAGCCTTCATGCGCTTGGGCAGCCTGTCCATGATCCCGGCCTTTCGCAGCATATCCCCGACACCGAACCGCTGGTAGAGCCTCAGGGGCGCCGTGGCCAGACGCAGCCGGTCCGGGTAGGGGAAGAGCTGGAAGATCATCTCCCTGAAGGCCCTGTCCTGCGGCGCGCGCTCGTAGCGGCGCTCGACCTGCCCGCGGGTGGCCTCGATGAGCTTGTCGTACTGCACACCGGATGGGCAAGCTGTGACACACGCCATGCACCCGAGGCAGAGGTCCCAGTGGCGGACCATCTCGTCGTTCATCGGCTCCTCGGTGAGCCCCTTGTTCATGAGGTAGATGCGCCCGCGCGGGGAGTCCATCTCCTCGCCGAATAGGACGTACGTCGGGCAGGTTGGCAGACAGAAGCCGCAGTGCACGCAGTCGTCTATGAGGTCCTTCTCGGGCGGGTGGTGGTCGTCGAAGGCCGGGAAGACGTAGCTGCCGGTCTCGGTCGAGCGGCCTATCCCCACCGTCTGCTGGACCGAGCCGCGCGTGCCGAAGGTCTCGTGCGGCACGTCCTCGGGGCTACCCGCACCTATAGATTCGGCCGCCGCCTCCTCGCGGAACGTGCCCGCGTCGTCGCGCCGCTCGGTGGCGTCGGTCGCGTCGTAGGGGTTGCCGGTCTCTCTAGGATCCGGGGGCTCGTTGCGCCTGTCCACTAGACACCTCCCGCAAACCTGCCCGGGTTCATGATGCCCCGGGGATCGAACTTCTCTTTGACGCGGCGGGTGAGCTCGAGCCGGCTCCCCAACGGGCCCCACGCCTCGACCCTCTCCTTGAACGACCGAGGGGCGGAGCGCACCACGACGCTCCCGCCCCTCCGCGTCCAGATCTCCCTCAGCTCCTCCACTATCTGAACGTGCGCGTCCTCGTCCCCGCCCGGTAGCGCGACGTAGGTCACCCCGATCCCGGCGTGACCGGTTATGCGCGGGGCGACGCCCCTGCGGGAGCAGGCTCCGAGCGTCGAGTCGAGGACGCCCGTCAGCTCGGCGGGCGGGGCGGAGATCTTGAGCGAGACCTCGTCCCCAGCGGGGCTACCCGGTACCGCGAGCGGCCCCGGAGCGCCGGCCTCCTCGTCGGTGAGCGTCCGCACCTCCCCGAAGCCGCGGAGGAGGTAGGAGGCGGTGTCTGACTGCGCCTCGACCCCGGGTGGGATGCCTTCGATCAGGACGCTCAAGTGCCTCTCTTCCTCGCCCCAGCGCAGCTCGACGGCGCTCGGGACGAGCTGGGCGTGCAGAACTGCCTGCGCCGCCTCGCCCGCTGCCTGCGTGCTCGCGAGCTCGACCGCGACCGCGCGGGCCGCCTCGGGCCTCGGGTGCAGCCGGAAGTTGCACCCGGCGATCACGCCCAGAGTGCCCAGGGAGCCGGTGAAGAGCTTCGAGAGGTCGTAGCCGGCGACGTTCTTGACCACCTTGCCTCCGGCCTTCGCCACCGTCCCGTCCGAGAGGACGACCGTGATCCCGATGATGAGGTCCCTGACCGTGCCGTACCGGTGCCGGCGCGGCCCCGAGGAGTTCGTCGCAACCACGCCCCCTACCGTAGCGCCGGCGTCTGTCTCGGGTGGATCTATGCCCAGCATCTGGTCCGAGCCGGCGAGCCGCTCCTGCAGGTCCCGCAGCCTCATCCCCGCCTGCACGCGGACCACCTGGTCGCCGGGGACGTGCTCTATGACCTCGTCCATGCGCGCCGTGCTCAGGACGAGGTCCACCTCGCGCGGCGGGTTGCCCAGAGAGAGCGTCGTCCCGCCACCGCGCGGGGCGACGGCGAGGCCCTCCTCGGCGGCGAACCGCAGTAGCTCGCTAGTCTCTTCGATCGAGCCCGGCTCGGCGACGAAGGACGGCCCCACGCCGTCCACGGCGTCGTCGGGCGTTGCCTCGCGGGCGTGCTCCTCGCCTACTATCTCTTGCAGATCCCCCAGGGAGACGTTCTTCGTGCGCGTGTCCATTCTAGAAGTTCTCCGCGAGGCCGGCCTTCTGGACCGGGTGCATCCGGAACGGGCCGGGGCGCTCGCCGCAGAGGCGCGGGGTAGGGAAGATCTTGCCCGGGTTGCAGATCTGATGCGGGTCGAAGGCGCACCGCAGCAGCTGCATGACGTTCAGGTCGTCGGTTGTGAACATCTTGGGCATGTACTTCTTCTTGTCCTCGCCGATGCCGTGCTCGCCCGTGAGGGAGCCGCCGTGCTCGAGGCACGTGAAGACTATGTCCCCAGCGAGCTTCTCGGCCTTCTCGGCCTCGCCGGGGACGTTGTTGTCGTAGAGGACTAGAGGGTGCAGGTTGCCGTCGCCGGCGTGGAAGACGTTGGCGACGCGCATCCCGTATTCCTCGCCGAGTTCGGAGATCTTCTTGAGGACCTTCCCGAGCTCGGTGCGCGGGACTACGGAGTCCTGGACGTAGTAGTCGTTGGCGATGCGGCCCATCGCCGCGAACGCCGCCTTGCGGCCCTTCCAGAAGAGCGCCCGCTCGGCGTCGTCCTCGGCTACCCTTATCTCCGAGGCGTCGTTCTCCTCGCAGATCTTCAGGGTCTGCTCGAACTGGTGCTCGACCTCGGCCTCGGGGCCGTCGAGCTCGACTATCAGGATGGCCCCCGCCTGCGGGAAGCCGGGGTGCACGGCGGTCTCGACAGCCTCGATGCACAGGGCGTCCATCATCTCGATGGCCGCCGGCACGATCCCGGCGCCGATGATCCCAGAGACCGCCCCGCCGGCCTCCTCCGTGTCCTTGAACGCGGCCAGCAGGGTGCGCACCGACTCGGGCTTGCGCACGATCCGCAAGGTTATCTTGGTAGCTATGCCCAAAGTCCCCTCGGAGCCGACGAAGGCGCCGAGGAGCTCGTAGCCCGGGGCGTCGGGGGCCTTGCCGCCCCCGATGTTGACCATCGAGCCGTCTGGGAGGACGATCTCCGCGCCCATGACGTGGTTCGTGGTGAAGCCGTACTTGAGGCAGTGGACGCCGCCGGAGTTCTCCGCGAGGTTCCCGCCGATGGAGGAGACGATCTGGCTCGCGGGGTCAGGGGCGTAGTAGTAGCCGGCATCCGCGACCTCGTTGCTCACCCACATGTTGATCACGCCCGGCTCGACGACTACCCGCTGGTTCGGGATGTCCACCTCGAGTATCTTGCGCATCCTGCTTAGGACGATGAGGATCCCCGACTCGACGGGCAGGGCCCCGCCGGAGAGCCCGGTCCCCGAGCCGCGCGCCACGAAGGGGATGCCCTCGTCGTAGCAGACCCTGACGATTGCCTGAACCTGCTCGGCCGTCTCGGGCAACACTACGAGCTCCGGGATGACCCTGTAGTTCATGAGGCCGTCGCACTCGTAGGAGCGGAGCTGCTCGCGCTCCGAGATGACCCCCTCCGGCCCCAGAATGGACCGCATAGTCCTTATGAGCACCTCTCGCTCCACCCGCGCCTCCTTCCGGACGGTCCCGCACCGTGGTGCGCGTGCCCGTCTCCCTTCCCCTTCTATGCCTGTATCGCTGGCCGGCGTGCCCTGGAGTGATCCCCTGCTCTTCGTCTACGAGCGCTCGCCCCAGCTCCTCGTGCCATTCTACTGCAAAGACGAATCCGAGGTTGCCGCGCGAACGCCGCGCCTCACTTACCCGGGGCTCGGGACGGGAGTACCATGGGACGATGAGCCTCGGGGAGGGACCGGGACGCGGTGTACGAGGCGACGACCGTCATGGAGCGGGGACGGGAGATCCGAAGCCGCGCGTAGAGAGAGGGGATAAACGGGTGAGCGACGTCAGGATCACCGCCGGGCCTTACGAGTTTATGGCCCGCTGGGAGCGCGAGAAGTCTCCGGAGACCTGCGAGGCCTTCGAGGGGCTGCTGCCCTACCGCCAGAAGATCATCCACGTAAGGTGGAGCGGGGAGTCGTGCTGGATACCTTTAGGCGACTACGACCTCGGGGTGGGCTTCGAGGACGCCACCAGCTACCCGCAGGCCGGCGAGATACTCTTCTACCCGGGGGGCTACTCGGAGACGGAGATCCTGTTCCCCTACTACGGCACCCACTTCAAGAGCAAGCTCGGCACGCTCGCCGGCAACCACTTCCTGACCGTCACCGAGGGCCACGATAACCTGCGACCTTTAGGCGAACTGTGCCTCTGGGAGGGCGCCCAGGACATAGTCTTCGACCGCGCTTGAGCAAAGCGCGTCTGGGGAAAGAACGGTTGTGTTTAGGGTAGCGCAACAGGCAGCATACGCTGTGGGGAGAGGGTGATAAGGCATATGAAGTTCTGCGCGAACGTCTCCATCCTGTTCAAGGAGGCGCCGTTCCTCGAGCGGTTCGGCATGGCGAGGAGCGCCGGGTTCTCGGCTGTGGAGTTCTGGTGGCCGGCCGGCGAGGACCTCGGCGAGGTTGAGGAGGCGATCCGGGAGGCCGGTCTCTCGGTGGCGCTCTTCAACTTCGACGCCGGGGACATGCCCTCCGGGGATCGCGGCTTGATCGCCGACCCCGACCGGCAGGACCGGTTCAGGGAGAACGTGCCGGTGGCCCTGGAGCTGGCGCACAGGCTCGGCTGCCCGAGGCTGAACGCTCTCGCCGGGCAGGAGATACCGGGGATGAGCCGGGAGGAGCAGCTGGAGCTCGCGCGGGAGAACGTCGCGTGGGCGGCCGGCCGGGCCGCGGAATACGGCGTCGAGGTGCTCGTGGAGGCGGTCAACACCTTCGAGAACGGCCCGTACCTGCTGTACACGACGCGCGACGCGGCGAACTTCCTCAGGAGCGTCGGGGCGGCGAACGTAAAGATCCAGTACGACTTCTACCACATGCAGCGGATGGAGGGGAACCTCTCAGTCAACGTACGGGAGTACATCGGGCAGATAGGCCACGTGCAGGTTGCCGACTCGCCCGCGCGCGGGGAGCCGGGGACGGGCGAGATCCACTACCCCTACGTGCTCGGCGTCCTCGAGGAGCTCGGCTACGACGGCTACGTCGGCCTCGAGTACAACCCCACGACCGAGAGGACCGAAGACAGCTTCGCGTGGATCCCGGAAGCCCTGCGAGGCGGCGACGTGAACGTCAGCGACCTTAGACTCTAGGAGGCGAGATGGCCGAGAGGATCGGATTCATAGGGCTGGGGATCATGGGCAAGCCCATGGCTCAGAACCTCATGGACGCCGGGTACGAACTCACGGTTTACAACCGGAGCCCACAGAAAGCGCAGGAGCTCGGCGAGGGCGGGGCGTCGGTGGCCGACAGCCCCAGGGAGGTAGCCGAGAACTCCGACATCATCATCACCATGCTCCCCGACTCCCCCCAGGTCAGGGAGGTCGTGACCGGCGAGGCAGGTGTACTCGAGGGCATCGCAGAAGGCTCGCTCGTCGTAGACATGAGCACCATCTCCCCCGTCGTCACCGAGGAGCTCGCCGAAGCGGTGAAGGAGAGGGGCGCGAGCATGCTAGACGCGCCGGTCAGCGGAGGGGACGTGGGGGCTATCGAGGGAACGCTCTCCATCATGGTCGGAGGAGAAGAGCGAGACTTCGAGAGAGCCAGGCCCCTCTTCGAGGCGATGGGCAAGACCGTAACCCACGTAGGACCCACAGGGGCGGGGCAGGTAACCAAGGCCGCAAACCAGGTGGTAGTGGCCTTGACCATAGAGGCTGT
>DATACV010000388.1:0-3364 GCA_036258875.1 Rubrobacteraceae bacterium | reverse complement strand
GCAGCCTCTCCGCGACCTCGTCTATGGTCTCGACGCGGTTGTGGACGAAGAATGCCTGGCCCTCGCGGGCGACCTCCCGCTCTATGGCCCGCCCGACGAGGTCCTCGTCGTAGGGGCCGACGTGCGTGAGGATGCTCCGTCGCCCCGCCGGGGGCGTCTCGATCACGCTTATGTCCCTGAGGGAGGCCAGGCCCATCTGCATGGTGCGCGGGATCGGGGTCGCCGTCAGCGTGAGGACGTCCACGGAGGTCCTGAACTCCCTCAAGCGCTCCTTGTGCCTGACCCCGAAGCGCTGCTCCTCGTCCACCACGACGAGCCCGAGGTCCTTCGGCCTGACCTCCGTGCCCAGGAGCGCGTGCGTCCCGATGAGCACGTCGACCTCGCCGGCGACGAAGTCGCGCAGGATGGTCCTGCGCGCGGCGGGTGTGGTGAAGCGCGAGAGGCTCGCGACCCTGACGGCGAAGTTGCCGAGCCTCTCCCTGAAGGTACGCTCGTGCTGCTGGACGAGGATGGTGGTAGGCGCGAGCATCATGGTCTGCTTGCCGCTCAGGGCCGCCTTGAAGGCCGCCCGCACGGCTACCTCGGTCTTGCCGAAGCCGACGTCCCCGCACACGAGCCGGTCCATCGGGTGGGGCCGCTGCATATCCGCCTTCACAGCGACGATGGCCGCCTCCTGGTCGGTGGTCTCCTGGTAAGGGAAGCTCTCCTCCAGCTCCCTCTCCCACTCGCCGTCTTCGGGGAAGGCGAAACCGGGCGTGGAGGCCCTCGCCGCGTAGAGCTGTAACAGCTCCCCGGCGAGCGCCTTGACGCGGCTGCGGACCCTGTCGGTTACCTGCGCCCAGGTCGCGCCGCCCAACCTGTCGAGGCGGGCGACCTCGCCGCCGACGTACTTGTGCAGGAGCTCCATCTGCTCGTAGGGGACGAGCAGGGTGTCGCCGCCGCGGTAGCTCACCTGCATGTAGTCGCGGGTGGTCCCGAGGACCTCCCTCGCCACAAGCCCCTCGAAGCGCCCGATGCCCTGCGCGGCGTGCACCACGAGGTCCCCAGCCTTCAGGTCCGCGAACGAGCCGAGCGTCCTCCCCGGACGCCTACGCGCCTCGCGGCGCCGCCCGAAGAGCGAGTCCCGGCGGACGACGGCGACTCCTCCGTCTGGGTAGGCGAACCCCTCCTCTACCTCGCGCCCGACCGCGTAGAGCCCGGGCGGCAGTTCCGCGTCCACCCGCTCCGTCTCGCGCATGGCGCGGTTGATCTCTCCGAAGGCGTAGACCGTCCGCCTGGCCTCGCCGCTCGACGCGCAGGCAACGAAGACCGCGAGCCCGTCCTCCACGAGCGCGTCGAGACGCCTCGCCGCCTCCCTCAAGGTGTCGGCGTACGCGGCGACGGGTGGGGCCGAGACGACCTCCCCCCCCTCTCCCCCCGTGAACTCGACGTCCGGCTCGGGCGTCCTCGGGTCGTAGAGCTCGCGCACCACACCCTCGAGGTCTTCGGGAACCCCCTCCTGCGCCTCCTCGCGCCACACCTCCATACCTCCGGGCAAGAGGGTTCGTGGCGAGACCGGGTCCAGGTCGAGCAGGAGGCGGTCGAGGCCGGGGACGCGCACGCCGCGGCGCGCCTCCTCCGGGAAGTCCTCGCTCGTCGCAGCCAGAGCTGCGAGGTCGCCCTCGCGGGCGGCGTAGACAGTCACGGTCTCCAGCTCCCGGACTACCCGCTGGGTGGCGAGCGAGATCGCGCGCACGCTCTCGATCTCGTCCCCCCACCACTCGACCCTCACCGGCGAGCGGCGGGTGCTCGGGAAGACGTCCACGATGCCGCCGCGCACCGCGAACTCCCCGGGCCGCGAGACCCGGTCCACCCGCTCGTAGCAGAGCTCCACCAATCGTTCGAGCGCCGCGTCCAGCTCGATCTCGACCTCACCAGCCAGCTCCAGCGTCTCGTAGAGCGGGGTCTTCTCCATGAACGCAAGCGGCCCCGCCACCACGACCCGCGCCGAAGGGAGGGAGCGCAACGATCTCTGCCGGCGTCCGACGCGGGTCACGGCGGGCTCGAAGACGTCGCCGTAGGCAACCCCGCGGGAGGGCAGGTGGACGACGGTCTCGCTCGTGAAGCAGGCGGCGTCGCGGGCGTACCTCTCGGCCTCATCCTCGCTCGCGGCGAGCAGGAGCACCGGCCGCTCGGCTCTCGCCGCCAGGTAGGCGCGTATCCGGCGCGGGGCCTGCAGGGACCTGGTGCGCGTCCTCTCGCTCACCGGACGATTCTACCCCCGTTTGACGATTCTCAAAGTAGAGAGGTTTGTGCGAAAGGGTTGCGCCTTCTACGGGGCAAGGCATAGAGGCTTTGAGGGTCGGGGAGTAGGAACTCGCCCCGCCAAGCTATCCTAAAAACCTGAAGACCTGAGAACCTCTTCCCCCGAAAGCTCCTACATCTCGCAAACCGCTCCAAGGCGTTCCACTGCGCCGCAGCCCTGAGATAATCCCGGTGATCCGGTCAACGAGGGAGGAGGCTCGGGTGTCCATCCTGGATGAGTTGAACGAGCGGGGCGTCGGGAGGCTGCCGGGCCTGATCGGGCTTGAGGTCCTCCAGGCGGAGGAGGGCTACCTCGCAACGCGCCTGGAGCTGCGCGAGGAGCTGCTGGCCCCGAACGGCTACCTTCACGCCGCCACCGTCGTCGCCCTCGCCGACACCTCCTGCGGCTACGGCACGTTTGTCGGTCTGCCGGAGGACGCGGAGGGCTTCACGACGGTCGAGCTGAAGACCAACTTCCTCGGCACCAGGCGATCGGGGGCTATCGCGTGCGAGGCGCGCCTCGCCCACGGCGGCCGCACTACGCAGGTCTGGGACGCGACCGTCACCGACGAAGGGAGCGGCAGGCCGCTGGCCCTCTTCCGGTGCACGCAGCTCATCCTCTACCCGCGCCAGGAGAGGTCCTGAGGCTTTGAGGTCTTGAGGGTCGGGGAGTCGTCGGGACTCCACGCCGCCGAGCTCCCCTAAGGACCTAAAAGCCTAGGAACCTGAGAACCTTAAGAAAACCTCTTCGCACTCCGCCTCATGCAGCGCCCCTTTTCTTGTTCACACCGAACCCGAGCCCTGTGATGAGCGTGACGCTCGAGAGTATGAGGACGAGGCCAGCCAGCGTCCCCAGGCCTACGGGCTCGTCGAGGAGCACGACGCCGAAGAGGAGGCCGAAGAGCGGCACCAGGAGCGTGACGGTGGAGGTGCTGGTGGGGCCGACGTTCGAGATCAGGCGGAAGTAGAGCATGTAGGCCAGGGCCGTCGAGGGGAGCGCGAGCCCGAGCACCGAGAGGACCGCGATCGTGGACGGCCGCTCGTCCGGGACGCTCACGGCGGCGAGGGGAAGTATGAGGAT
>DATACV010000387.1:0-1534 GCA_036258875.1 Rubrobacteraceae bacterium | reverse complement strand
AGCCTGAAACCTCTAATGAACCCTCTTCTCCTGACCGGCCCACTCCTTCTCCCGCAAGACGAACTTCTGGACCTTGCCGGTCGAGGTCTTGGGGAGCTCGCCGAACTCGACGGCGGCCGGGGCCTTGAAGCGGGCGATGTTCTCCTTGCAGAAGTCTATTATCTCCTGCTCCGTGGCGTCCTCTCCCTTCTTGAGGACCACGAATGCCTTCGGGCGCTCGCCCCACTCCTCGTCCGGGATTGCCACCACGGCGGCCTCCATCACGGCCGGGTGGCGCGAGACGGCCTGCTCGACCTCGATCGTGGAGATATTCTCGCCGCCGGAGACGATGATGTCCTTGCTCCTATCGCGGATCTCGATGTACCCGTCGGGGTGCCAGACGGCGACGTCGCCGGAGTGGTACCAGCCGCCCTCGAACGCCTCCTCGGTCGCCTCCTCGTTCTCGAAGTAGCCCTTGGCGACCATGTTGCCGTGCATCACGATCTCGCCCAGGGTCTCGCCGTCGCGCTCGACGTCGTTCATGTTCTCGTCCACCACCCGAACCAGGTCGGCGGTGAGGTAGCCCTGCCCCTGGCGCGCCATAAGCCGCGCCCGCTCCCCGAGCTCCAGATCCTCCCACTCCGGATGGACGCCGCTCGTGGTCATCGGGCCGTACGTCTCGGTGAGCCCGTAGATGTGCAGGGGACGGATGTTGAGCCCGAGCAGCCCCTCAAGCAGGGTGGGGGAGGGCGGGGCGCCGGCTATGGCCGCCGTCACCTGCGTGTCCAGCTCGTGCGCGCCCTCGTCGTTGACGATCCCGATCTGGACGGTCGGGGCGGCGCAGTAGTGGGTGATGCCCTCGTCTTCGAAGAGCTCCCAGATCCTCGCCGGATCTACCTTCCTCAGGCACACGTGCGTGGCCGCGACGGCCGTGACGGCCCAGGGGTAGGTCCACCCGTTGCAGTGGAACATCGGGAGCGTCCACAGGTATTTCGTCTCGTAGCCCATCCCGATCTCTATGACGTTCCCGAGGGCGCTCAGGTACGCCCCGCGGTGGGTGTACATGACGCCCTTGGGGCGCCCCGTGGTGCCCGAGGTGTAGTTTATGGAGATGGTCTCTTCCTCGTCTTCTAGCACGCTCTCCACCGGCTCGGGCGAGCCCCCGGCCAGGTAGTCCTCGTAAGGATCTCCTCCCTCACCCGTGTCGTCGATGCGCACTACCTCGACGCCCTCGACGTCCTCGAGCAGGTGCTCGAGCTCGGCGTCCACGAAGACCATCTTCGCCCCCGAGTGCTCGACGATGTACGAGACCTCGCCCTTGCCGAGGCGCGTGTTTATGGCCACGAGCACGAGCCCCGCCGCCGGCACGCCGAAGTGTGCCTCAAGCATCGGCGGGGTGTTGGGGCAGAGAAAGGCCACCCGGTCGCCCTTCTGGAGGCCCGCGTCGCGCAGCCGCGAGGCGAGGCGGTTCACCCGCTCCTCCAGCTCCCGATACGAGTAGCGCCGCTCGCCGTAGACCACGGCCGTCTTGTCAGGGAACATGTACGCGCTGCGC
>DATACV010000386.1:0-8811 GCA_036258875.1 Rubrobacteraceae bacterium | reverse complement strand
GAAGCACTCGCCCCGGTGCACCTCGAAGTCCACGCCCTTGACCGCCTGGAAGCCGTTGTAGCTCTTCTTGAGACCTCTAGCCACCAGCGTGGAAGTTCGCGATTGCTTTGGGATCAACTCTTCAGCCTCCGTCTTCGGGCGTCGGACTCTCCGATTCTACCGGCGGCCACCAGCCCTCCCAACACCGCGAGCGCGCGCGAGAGCCGGTACCTGTTCTCCGGCACGTTTAACCACGTCGAAACCCCCGAAGGATGCGGGAGCGGGACATATACTACCCCATCGCGCCCGAACGTCTCGCCGACCGCCTCCGAGAGCCTGCCGACGCCTAGCAACTCCCTTGTCGCCAGCCCCCCGACGGGCACCACGATCTCAGGCCTCAATAGCTCGAACTCGCGCAGCAGGTGCGGCCGGCAGTTCTCTAGCATCCTACGACCGGGTACCCTGTCCCCGCCGCCCCTCGCCTTCCCCGGGAAGCAGCGCGCGAGCGCGGAGAGGTAGACCTCCTCACGCGACACCCCCGCCTCCGCCAACCAGCCCTCCAGCCGCCCGCCGGCAGGCCCCGTGAACGGCAGCCGCGTCTCGACCTCCGTCGCCCCCGGAGCCTGCCCGACGAGCAGCACGCGCACGACTTTCGCCTCCTCCACAACCGGCGCGTTACCCCCACCCGGGTAGCACCGCGAGCAGCCCCGTACCAGCTCCCTGTGCCGCTCGAGTGACTCCACGCACGCCATCGTAACCCGCTCCCGTCGAAGATCTGGTACGAGCGTTCGCAAGGCATCGCGATGCTCCAGCTTCTTCACAAGACTTAAGGAATCTTCCGCGTACCCCCTACCACTGCCGAAAATCTACTGATAGAATCCGCCGCATGGGAAATCGGTCGCAGATGCGAAAGTTCAGGAAGAGGCGTCAGCGGGCGGGCTTTGTCCTGTTGGCGTCTTTTGCCATCATCGTCCTTGGGATCGCGATGTTTGTCCGTGTGGGCCCGTTCGGGGGAGGGAGCGAGGCGGCCTCTGTCGAGAGGGTCGCCGTGCCCATGATCGGGGGCGCCCCCCAAGCCATCTCCGAGGACGCTGGGCAGCCGGAACAGGCGGCTACCGGGAACGAAGGGTCGCGGGACAATGCCCGGAAAGACAAGAAGCGGCAGGACAGGGAGGCGCAACCCGCCATCCCGGTTCCGGCCAACAACGATCTCTGGATGACGATCCCCAAGCTCGGCCTCTACGACAACTACGTGGCCAACTCCGACGCCCACTCGGCGCTCGACAGCGGTGCTGCCAAGCGGACCTCGACCAAGTTCCCCTGGCAGGACGACGCCAACACCTACATCTCGGCGCACAGGCTGGGCTGGCCCGGGACCGCGAGCGACCACCAGTTCTACAATCTGCCGATGCTCGAGTACGGGGACAAGATCTACCTCTACGACTCCAACGGGACTACCTACACCTACGAGGTGACCGAGATCTTCGAGGTGCTGCCCTCCGAGACGTGGGTGACCAACCAGGAGGCGGGCAGGGACATGGTCTCGCTCCAGACCTGCATCGAGAACTACGGCGACTACTGGACGATGGGCCCCAACTGGTACGTCCGGTACGTGGTGCGGGCCGACAGGGTCTCCGTAACCCCCGCGTAATAGCTCGCCGCCTCCCTTCGGTCGGCGGCTCTCAGCACGCTCGGCTTCGCCTTCGCTTCTCAGCACGCTTCGGCCCGGCTTCGCCAGGCCTCGCTCTCAGCCCTCAGCATCTCCGCTTTCGGACCTTCTCCGCTGCGCCTTGCGTGGTCGTTTCGGATGGCGTGCACAGTCGACGCCACAAACGGCTTGCTGAAGGCTGACCGCTGAAAGCCCGCGAAGCGGGCGCGCTTCTACCGCGGTTCGTAGACGTCGAAGAGGATCGGCTCGAGGCCTCCCTCGCCGACGCCCGAGCGGTACTGGATGTAGCGGGCGCGCTGGAGGTAGGCGAGGGCCGTCTTCGTGCGGTCCCTGAGCTCGGGGATCTCGTCCTCCAGCTCGTCGAGTATCAGCGAGTCGAGGACGACGTCCTCCTCGTCGTTGTCCTGCCAGATCTCCCAGAGCCTGCGCCAGAGGGTCTCGGTCTCGGGGGTGAGCGGTTCGCGTTCCATCAGCTGCCCTCCTGGTGTTTCTTCAGCTCGAAGACGATGTGGGCTATCTCCGGTACGAGGAGCTTCTCGACGGCGAGCCTGACGGCGTTGCGCGAGCCGGGGAGGCAGGCGACGAGCTTGGTGCCGACGGCGCCGGCGACCGCGCGGCTGAGGACGGCGGCGGCCCCGATCTCCTCGTAGGAGAGGACGCGGAAGATCTCGCCGAACCCGTCGAGCTTCTTGTCGAGCATGCGCTCGACGACCTCGTAGGTGGTGTCGCGGGCCGAGATGCCGGTCCCGCCCGTGGTTACGACGGCGTCGACGTCGAGGCGGGCGAGCAGGTTCACGAGCTCGGTCCTGATGCCTGCGGCATCGTCCCTGACGATGCCCCTCCGCACCACCTCGTGTCCTGCGTCGCGCATGAGCTCCTCTATGGTGTCCCCGCCTGTGTCGTTCTCGGGTGTGCGGGTGTCGCTTATCGTCAGGACGGCGACCCGGACGTGCTCCGGCGCCGACTCCCGGTGCTTGTGGACGCTCTCGCTCAAAGGAGCCCCTCCCGCAGGAACGGGTTGTTCGCCCGCTCGTCGCCGATCGTCGTCTCGGGGCCGTGGCCGGGGAGCACCCGCGTCTCGTCCGGCAGCGTCATGAGCCTCTCGTTGATGCTGCGCATCAGGAGCCCCATGTCGCCGCCGAAGAGGTCGGTCCTCCCGACGCTCCCCGCGAAGAGCGCGTCGCCCGCGAAGACTAGCCCCTCGCTCCCGAGGTAGAACGCCAGGTGTCCCGGCGCGTGCCCCGGCGTGTAGAGCGACCTGAGACCGAGGCCGCCGACCTCGAGCAACTCTTGGTCGTCGATGTGGCGGTCTACGGCCGGCACCTTGCCGAAGCGGAGGCCCATCATCATCGCCTGGGTCGGGAGCTGCCCCAGCATCGGCTCCGCCTCGGCGTGCATCAGGACCGGGCAGGCGTACTCGTCTACTAGCGCCGCGACCGCCCCGACGTGGTCGATGTGGGCGTGGGTGATGATGATCTGGCCTATATCCAGCCCTGATTGCTCCACCGCGAGCGCGATGCGGGCGGCCTCGTCGCCCGGATCTATCAGGGCGCCCTCGCCCGTCTCTTCGTCCCCGATCACGTAACAGTTCTCCTGGAACGGCCCGACGGTGAGCATCTCGAGGATCACGACGCCCTCCCCAGGAGGAACTCGACGAGGAGACGCGCCGGGGCGCCGGTCGCGCCCTTGGGGGTGTAGGCGTCGCCCTTCTTGCCGTAGGCGGTGCCGGCGATGTCAAGGTGCGCCCAGGGGTAATCGGCGAACTCCTTGAGGAAGGCCCCGGCGGTCAGGGCGCCGCCGTAGCGGCCGCCGGAGTTCTTTATGTCGGCGACGTCGCCCTTTATCTGCTCGGTGTACTCTTCGAAGAGGGGGAGGGGCCACGCCCGCTCCCCGGTAGTCTCGCCCGCGGTCTGGACCTCCGCGATCAGGTCCTCGTCGTTGCCCATCAGGCCCGAGGCGTGGTCCCCGAGGGCCACGTGGCACGCGCCAGTCAGGGTCGCGCAGTCTATGACAGCCGCAGGCTCGTAGCGCCGAGCGTAGGAGAGGGCATCGGCCAGGATCAGGCGTCCCTCCGCGTCTGTGGTGACGATCTCGACGGTCTTGCCCGAGTGCATGCGCAGCACGTCTCCGGGCTTGTAGGCGTCACCGCCTGGCAGGTTCTCGGTGGCCGGGACGAGGGCGACGACGTTGAGTTCCATGCCCAGAGCGCCTACGGCCTCCATCGCCCCGAGCACCGCGGCGCCCCCGCTCATGTCGAACTTCATGTCCTCCATCCCGCTCGAGGGCTTGATGGAGATACCGCCCGAATCGAAGGTCACCGCCTTGCCGACGAGGACGATGGGGGCGGCGTCCCCGCCTCCTCTGTGCTCCAGAACTATGAAGCGCGGCGCGTTGGAGGCCGACCGGCCGACCGTCGCGAGCCCCGTGAGCCCCTCGTCCTCGATGCCGGACCGGTCGAGTACCGTCACCAGCATGCCGTGCCTCTCGGAGATCTCACGCGCCCGCTCGGCGAGGTACTCGGGGGTAGCGACGTTCGAGGGCTCGTTGGCGAGGTCCCGGGCGAGGACGGCGCCCGACGCAACCTTCTGGCCTACCTCGGCGCCTTCGACCGCCCCTTCGAGGTCCTGCTCCTCCGAGACTACCCAGAAGGCCTCGAGCTCTTGGTTCTGCGCGCCGCTCTTGTGCCTGTCGAAGCGGTAGAGCCCGAGCGTTGCGCCCTCGGCAGCGGCCCGCGCCGCCTCACGCGCATCCCCGTTGGGCAGCGCCGGCAGAGAGAGGGCGGCCTCACGCAGCTTCAAGGTCCTGGCTCGTCTCGCGGCGGTGGCCGAGGCGCGGCGCAGCCGCTCCAGGTCGAAGCGCTCCCTCTCGCCGAGGCCGACGAGCAGGAGGCGCGGAGCCTGTTCCTGCCCGTACAGCAGAGAGGACTCACCCACCTTGCCGGTGAAGTCTCCCTTCGAGACCACGTCCGCTGCGGCTTCGCCGAGTCCTTCCGGGGTCTCCCCTTTAAAGAGACCCACCGCGAGCAGGTCGGCGGAGAGATCCCCCGCCGCGTCGCTTGTGGCGCCGATCACGACCAAGCCTGGACCACCTTCCTGCCGAAGGACGAACGGCGTAGATTATAGGGCAAAGAGGGCGGCTATCATCGTCTGCCCGTCGCGGTGCTATGGTGTCGGGTGTGGGCCTGAGAGAGTACCTGGACTTCGCCGCGCAGACCTCCTACGAGGCGGGGCGTCTCACCCTCGGCTACTTCCGGACGGGCGAGACGCGGCCCGAGCTCAAGCCGGACGACACCCCGGTGACGGCCGCCGACCGGGAGGCCGAGAGGCTCATCCGGGCCCGGATCGGGGCGCGGTACCCCGGACACGCCGTCGTGGGAGAGGAGTACGGGACCGAGGGGGACTCGAGCCACCGTTGGATCGTAGATCCCATAGACGGGACTAAGGCGTTCGTCCGGGGCGTCCCGCTGTACGGCGTACTGATCGGGCTCGAGATAGAAGGCGCCTGCGAGGTCGGCGTCGCCTACTTCCCGGCCCTCGACGAGATGGTCTACGCCGCTACGGGCGAGGGCTGCTACTGCAACGGCCGCCGCGCGAGGGCGTCGAACGCTCGGGCGCTGGAGCGCGGCATACTCTCCTATACCGACGCATCGAGCTTCGAGGAGCACGGCCGCGAAGAAGCCTTCCGGCGCCTGCGCCGGCGATCAGGCGGCAGCCGCGGCTGGTCAGACGCCTACGGTCACGCCCTCGTAGCCACGGGCAGGATAGAGCTCATGCTCGACCCCGTCGTGAACCCCTGGGACTGCGCCCCCTTCCCGCCTATCCTGCGCGAGGCCGGCGGCTACTTCGGCGACTGGTCCGGCAACGAGACCATCCACGCAGGCGAAGCCCTGAGCACCACGAGGGAGTTGTTCCCCGAGGTGATGAGGCTCATAGAAGACGGATAAACAGGGGCGCGGGAGAACTTCCCGCGCCCCAGAGCTCACGGCTGACCGCTGAAAGCTGACGGCTACAAAATCGGCAGGTACTTCTGAATCTCGTAGGGCGTAACCTGTACCCGGTAGTCCTCGAACTCGGCCCGCTTTAGCTCGAGGAGCCTGGTGAAGACGTGCTCGCCGAGGGCCTTGTATAGGAGCTCGGAGTTCTCGGCCTCCTGGATGGCCTCGCCGAGGTCCGAGGGGAGGCTCTGGATGCCGAGCTTCTCCCGCTCTTCGTGGGAGAGGTGGTAGAGGTTGCGCTCCATCGGCTCGGGGAGATCGTAGCCCTTCTCGATCCCCTCGAGGCCCGCGTGCAGCAGCGCCGCGAAGCACAGGTAGATGTTCGCCGAGGGGTCGGGGCAGCGGAGCTCCGCCCGGGTGGCCTTCTCCTGCCCCGGGTGGTAGAGCGGGACCCGCACCAGCGCCGAGCGGTTGCGCCTGCTCCAGGCGATGTAGACCGGCGCCTCGTAGCCAGGGACCAGCCGCTTGTAGGAGTTGACGAACTGGGCGAAGATGATGCTGATCTCCCGCGCGTGCCTGAGCTGGCCCGCGATGAACTGCTTGGCCGTGTCGGAGAGGAAGTACTGGTCGTCGCTGTCGAAGAAGGCGTTGTGGTCGCCCGAGAAGAGGCTCTGGTGGGTGTGCATCCCCGAGCCGTTCTGGTCGCGCAGGGGCTTCGGCATGAAGGTAGCGTAGACCCCGTGCTTGGTGGCGATCTCCTTGACTACCGTCTTGTAGGTCTGGACCTTGTCGGCCATCGTGAGGGCGTCGTCGAAGCGGAGGTCGATCTCGTGCTGGCTGATGCCGACCTCGTGGTGGGAGTACTCGACGTCGATGCCGAGCTCCTGCAGCGCCATGACGGTCTCTCGCCTCAAAGAGGTGGCGGCGTCGAGCGTCGTGAGGTCGAAGTAGCCGCCGTAGTCGAGCGGCTCCGTGCTGCTGGAGTTCCTGAAGTAGAAGAACTCGAGCTCGGGGCCGCAGAAGAAGTTGTCGAAGCCCATCTCGCTAGCGCGCTCCAGCGCCCTGCGAAGTACGTGACGTGGATCTCCCACGTAGGGATCGCCGTCGGGGGTCCTGACGTCGCAGATCATGCGCGCGGTCGGGGCCTCCTGCGGGCTCCAGGGGATGGTCTTGAACGTCGAGGGGTCCGGCATGGCGATCATGTCAGATTCCTCGATGTCCTGGTAGCCCGTGATCGAGGACCCGTCGAAGCCCATGCCGCCGTCGAGCGCGTCCTCTAGCTCGTCTACGGTTATCGCGAAGCTCTTGAGCGTCCCCAAGATGTCGGTGAACCACAGCCGGATGAACTTGACGTTGTTGTCTTTCGCCTCCTGCAACACGTTCTGCTTGCTGGCGGTATCCAAGCTACCTCCTCTTACTCTCGCTTTGCGCGCCTCCCCGGCACCGGGTATCCTGACGACACGCGCTATGATATGAACGCGCACGCCGGTTGGATATGGCCCGACGTACAAGCCAGGCGCCGGCGTTTTGGCCTATCATGGGCCGGATGTACAAAAGGTCCGCCCGCGCTGCGCCGCGGGGGTCTCGGGACGCGGCGGAGGCGTGGTGGAGAGGCGGGACCGGAGATCGCCGCGAACCCTGAGGGGTTCGCCGGAGATCGCAGCCAAAGGGGGAGAGATGACGGACAGGCCGGAAGACCGTCCCGAGGAGCGTCGCAGGACGGGTCCTCTGGGCGACGACGCGGAGGCGACCCGGCAAGAGCCGCAGGGGGAGACCGCCGGCTCGGAACCCACGCGACCGGTGCCTGCCGGACCGCCTCCCGACGAGGGGACAGGCTCCTCGCGCGATACGGAGCGGATGCCCGAGCAGCGGCCCGCGGGCGAGACCGAGGACAAGGAGACCCGCGTCATCCGGACGCCGCCGTACCAGGGTCAGGGCGACGCGAGCACCTATCCTCGCGGCTACTTCGAGGCGGCCGAGGAGCGTGAGGACCGGCTCAGGGACATGTACGGGGGCGTGGACTGGCTCGCCAGCTTCCTGGGGTTCGTCTTCGCCCTCGTCGCGGGGGCGCTCTTCTCGCTCATCGCGAGTCTGGTGCTCGCCCCGCTGGGGTTGTCGCTTAACCTGGAGGGGGGTGAGATCGGGGCCGCCGTCATAACGGGCCTCGTCCTGGTGGCAATACTCGTCTTTCTTACCTACTTCTTCGGCGGGTACGTCGCCGGCAGGCTCGCGCGCTTCGACGGCGGGCGCAACGGGGCGATGCTCCTCCTGTGGAGCGGCGTCGCCGTGCTCGTACTCGCGCTCATCAACGCCGTTCTGGCCAGCTTCCTGCCCTCCGGGGTCGCCGAGAGCATAGACAACCTCGTCCAGAACAACCTCCTCTCGGCTGTCGGCGGCCTCTCCGGCCTCGGGGTCATCGGGATCGTGATCCTCGTCGGGGCGCTCCTGGTGGCGCTCCTGGGCGGCTTCCTGGGGGGACGGCTCGGCAGCCGGTACCACGCCGAGATAGACCGCACTACTTGAGGCTCCAGGTGGGTGCTCCCGGTCCGACGCAGCGCTTTCTAGCGCGAGTGGGTTCTGGGTAATCCTCGCGTGGGCGAGCACGTTCTGTTCAGGACCGGGATCAGGCGCCTCGGCTCCAAGGAGGGGGGCTTCTTCTACCGCTACCCTGACACGGGCGAGACCGTGCGCGAGGAGCGGGTGCTGCGGCGCATCGAGGACCTGAAGGTCCCCCCGGCGTGGGAGGACGCGCGCATCGCCAGGGGGCCGTCGGCCAAGGTGCAGGCCATCGGGTACGACTCGGCTGGCAGGCTCCAGTACCTGTATCACCCGAAGTACCGCGAGCGCAAAGAGCGCGAGAAGTTCGAGCGCATCTTGCGCTTCTCCGACGCCCTGCCCCAGATGCGGCGCACCACGAGCAACCACCTGCGGCGCAAGAAGCTGGACCGCGAGAAGGTGCTTGCGACCATGACGCGCCTGATGAACGCGGCCTACTTCCGCGTGGGCGACGAGCGCTACGCCAGAAAGAACAGGACCTACGGGATAGCCACCCTCAGGCGCAAGCACCTGCGCGTGGAGGGGGACACCATGATCTTCGAGTACACCGGCAAGTGGGGCCAGGTCCAGCGCAAGGCAGTCACGGACGCCAGGCTGCGGCGGATAGTAGAGGAGTGCGTCGAGTTGCCGGGCTACGAGATCTTCAAGTACCTGGACGAGGAGGGTGAGGTCA
>DATACV010000385.1:0-1582 GCA_036258875.1 Rubrobacteraceae bacterium | reverse complement strand
GAGCGCTACCCGATCCTTCATCTCCCCCGCTGCTTTGTTGGTGAAGGTTATGGCCAGGACCTCCTCCGGCGCGGCGAGGCCCCTGTCGAGGATGTAGGCGATACGATGCGTGAGCACGCGCGTCTTCCCGCTCCCCGCCCCAGCGAGGATGAGTAGCGGACCCTCGGTGTGCTCTACGGCATCTAGTTGGGTCGGGTTTAATGATTCCAGCAGCACGGGTGGATAAATTATACCAGCGGGGGGCCCTTGATCCTGTACAAAAGGACCGCGACCTCCCTCCCTTTCTGCTCCACCACCAAGCTCTCGGTTGAGATCCGGAAGCCCCGCGCCTCCATCGCCTCGAAGAAGTGCGGCGCAGGCGGACGCCGGGGATCGGCGAAGAGGGCCTCCCCGTCCGCCGCCAGGAGCTTCGGCACGAGGTCGGCGAGGGCCGGGGCGTTACGCCGCTCGTAGAGCACGTCGGCGGCGAGAACCAGGTCGAAGGGCGGCAGGCCGTCGAGCTTCGGCGCGAACCAGTCGAGCAGCGCTATCTCGGGCTCCCGGCCCGAGGAGTTTGCGCGGGCGTTGTGGGCGGCGAAGTCGAGCGCGGCCCCGTTGTGGTCGGTCGCCAGCACCCTCGCGCCGCGATCTAGCGCCACCACGGACGGGAGTCCGACGCCGCACCCGAGCTCTATGGCGTCTCTGCCGGAGAGGTCCTGCTGCGAGAGATAGCGTGCCAGGGCAACCGCGCTCGGCCAGAGCTCGGCCCAGTAAGGGAGCCGCTCGTCGTGCTCGAAGTCTTCCTCGTGGAGCAGGTCGTCCACGGAGGCGGGGTGCGTGATGCGGTAGGTCTTGCCCCCCAGCTCCAGGGTGGATTCGGCAAGGCCGGTACGGCCGCGAAGGTGGGTGTGGAGGTCGTCCGGAGGAAGGTTCGTTATGGTGTGACGGAGGCGGCCTCGCGGGCGCTGCGCTCCTCGCGCTCGACGGCGGCGAGCCCGGCTATGCTGTAGCGGCCGAAGACCCCTTCGAGGGCCACGCGGGCCTCGTCCCACACCTTGCTCGTCGCGCACAGGGGAGCGTCAGCGATGTAGCAGACCCCGCCAGCCGAGCAGCGGGCCGGACGGACCTCGCCGTCCAGGATCTCCACTATGTCGAGGACCGTGACCTCCTCGGTCGGCATCGCGAAGCGGTAGCCGCCGTGCGCCCCGCGGCGACTCTCGAGTATGTTCGCCCTGCGAAGCTCGCCGAAGATCTGCTCCAGGAACCTGTCCGGGATGCGCTGGCGGCGGGCGATCTCCGCGACCCCTAGGGGAGACTCGCTCTCGTTGAGCGCAAGCTCTGTCAGCGCGCGAACCGCGTACTTGCTCTTCTGCGTAAGCCTCAAGACGAAACCACCCGCTTGAAAGACACCCTGCCTCTAGATTGTAGCAGAGATGCACAGGCGCCAACCCCCGAAAGTGGCTACTGGCCCCCGTCCCCTTCTATGTTGCGCTGGAGGTACTGCTGCATGGCGTCCTCTATGCGCTCGCCTGTGATCAGGAACACTGTGCTCCCACCGATGTCCACCCCGTGGTCGGCTATCCTCTCGAGGTAGTGCACCATC
>DATACV010000384.1:0-2473 GCA_036258875.1 Rubrobacteraceae bacterium | reverse complement strand
ACCGCCTCAGTAGTAGAGGGTCTGGCCGGCATAGACGAGGTCAGGATTGGCTATGCCGTTGGCGGCGGCCAGGTCCTCGACGGAGGTCCCGAGCTCGGCGGCTATCCCCGAGAGCGTGTCCCCGGACTGCACCACGTAGGTACCGCCGCTCGCATCACCCGAGGCGTAGCTCTCGGTTGCCGCGTAGCCCGAGTACTCTGCCGTCGCCCGGTAGCCCTCGTACCCGGCGTCGTAGCCACCCGCGACGTAGTAGTCCACGTAGTCCACCCCGGCGTGGGTGAGGCCGAGGTACTCTGCGGCGCCCTGCGAGAGGTCGAGCTCGCGCCCGCCCACGTAGGGACCGCGGTCGTTGACGGTCACCTGCACCGAGCGGCCACCGTAGCTTACGGTCAGGTCCGTCCCCAGGGGCAGCGTCTTGTGGGCAGCCGTGTACCCGTAAGGGTCGTAGGGCTCGCCGCTCGCCGTCGGTAACCCCTCGAAGCCAGGCCCGTACCAGGAAGCCAGGCCCGTTCGGGCCTCGGCGCGGTCGTCCCCGAGCGCCAGAAAAGCGCCTACCAGAAGCAAGATCCAGAGAATTCTAGATAGCCTGAGCACCACGCATTCCCCCTCCGTCTGCGTCAGCTTCACGTCTACCTGTAGTTCACCATTAGGCTATGCAGCACGGGAGTATTCGCGCTTATAGAGCGGGATTCAAGGCCTATTTCGACATTATCACGGGACGATAAGTGGTCATACGCACGCCGGGGATCGACACAGCCGAGGGTTATCTCGGCTGACCGGAGAAGATGCTTAGTAATGCCACTTTCGGGGTACTTTCTCGTGTGGCGAGGCTGGCCGCGTACTGTGTTAAGATGCTGGCCGGCGAAAAAATCTCGAAAATATTCGCGTGATAAGCGGGAGGGGGCTCATCTACACGGTCGAAGAGGTCAGCGAAATGCTGGGTATCCCTCGCCCGACCCTGTACCGGTACTTGAGGGAATACTCGATCCCCCACGTGCGCAAATCCGGCAAGATCTCCATCCCCGAGGAGTCCTTTGACCGCATCAGGGAGGCGCGCGACCTGCACAAGGAGGGGCTCGGGACCGAGTCGGTCAGAAGGGCGCTGCGCGAAGGCAGCAACGGCCCCGACACCGGGGAGATCAAGGCCCAGATCGACCAGCTCTCAGAGAGACTGGAGAGGCTGCGCGGCAACGGGTCCGCGGCGGACGAGGCGCTCTCGTCCCAGGCGATGCGCACGGTCCTCGCGCGCCAGAGCCTCCTGATGTCCGCGATGTTCAACCTCACCGAGATGATGGAGGAGCTCCTGCTCGCCAGCGGGAAGCCGCGGAAGACGGTCTTCGAAGAGGTCGGGGGCGAGATCCGGGAGGTGCCCATCCCCCGCCGGCGCGGCCGACTTCGGACCCGGAGATCTGTACCGGCCGGCGCCGAGCCCAGGGCGCTCCCCAGGTCCTCCGAGCTCCCCGCCACGCGCGCCGAGAGGTTCGGCTCCCTGGCGCGGCGGAGGCGGCGCACTTCGCTGGTGATCATCTCGCTGCTGCTGGTCTGCGTAGCGCTGCTTGCGCTCACGAGGCTCGAAGGCGAAGAGCTCTTCGCCGGGCTCCCGTTCGTGGGCGACCGGACGGGAGAGAGCCCTTCCACCCCGAAAGAGGCTCCGGAGAACGAGGCAGAAGGCGGCACGGCCACGGGTAGCGTGGCCGCGGCGCGGTCTCCTTCCGAGGGCAACACGACGTCGGGCACCGGGGCTTCGGGTGGGATGATGAAGACCGGGCCGGGAGAGGTTCCCGACGTCTCGGGCCGAGACGTGGAGGAGGCTGCGAGGAGGCTCTCCAGGGCAGGGTACGAGGTGGCCGCCATACAGGTCGTCAAGAGCGATGAGGAGGCCGGGACGGTCTTGAGGACGCAGCCGGCGGCGGGAACTGCGGCGGAGCCGGGGAGCCCGGTGTTCCTCATCATGAGCAGCGGTCCGACCGGCCGGTCAGGGTAGGGGCACGGTCTCGGTAGGGGCGGTCCGCGAACCACCCTTACATGCAAACCGCCCTAGTGCGTGAGCAGTAGGCGGACGCCGACGAAGATCAGCATACAGGCCAGGATCATCTTGAGCGGCTTGCCCGGCAGCCAGGGAGCGACCCGGCTCCCGGCGAGGACGCCGGGGATGCCGCCGAGGAGCAAGGAGCCGACCAGGGAGAAGTCGACGTTGCCCTGGGTCATGTGGGCGAGCCCGACGACCAGCGAGAGCACCGTGGCGTGGGCGATGTCCGTGCCGACTATGATGGCGGGGGCTATCGGGTAGAGGAGCAGCAGTATGACCGCCATGACGCTCCCCGAGCCTATCGAGGTCAGCCCGACCAGGTAGCCGCCCATCGCGCCGAAGACGACCGTGTACGCGCGGCGTCTGTTGCTCATGCGGCCCTTGCCGTCCCAGACGCCAGGCTTGGGGCCTTCGGTCCGATCGGGGACGAAAAACTCGCGGTAG
>DATACV010000383.1:0-4860 GCA_036258875.1 Rubrobacteraceae bacterium | reverse complement strand
TCAGCCTTCAGGTTTCGGGCTACTTCGCCGCGAGCCGGCGCCGCAGATGTCGTCGGAACGGGTAGCGAGACTTCGCCGTTTACCGAATGCGACGATCTCTCCGGCGAGAGTTCGTCGCAATCGGTAAACGGCGAAGTCTCGCTACCCGTTCCGACGACATCTGCGGCGCCGGCTCGCGGCGAAGTAGCCCGAAACCTGAAGGCTGATAGTTGATGGCCGAAAGCTCGAAAGCAACGAAGCTCCTCTTCATAACCACCGCGGACACCGAGATCCTGGCCGCCTCGCGGGCGGCCGAGCTGCTGCCGCAGGACTTCCCCGAGGTCCGCTGCGCGAACCCCGCGACGCTCGAAGATGCCGGCTCCTTCTTCGACGGGGCGTTGCCGGGGGCCAGGGCGGTGCTGGTACGCCTGCTCGGCGGGCGCCGGGCATGGTCCGAAGGGTTCGAGGAGCTGCGGCGCCGGTGCGAGGAGGGCGGGGTACCGCTGTTGGCCTTCGGCGGGGAGGCGGAGCCCGACGCCGAGCTCACTGCCCTCTCGACCGCGCCCTCAGGGGCTGTGGCGCAGGCGTTCGAGTACCTCAGGTGGGGCGGGGTAGCCAACACCGCGAACCTGCTCCGCTTCGTCGCGGATACCCTGCTCCTGGAGGGCTATGGCTTCGAGCCCCCGGCGCCCGTGCCGGAGCTCGGCGTCTACCACCCGGCGCTCCCGGAGGGCTCGTCCCTGGAGGACCTCGCCGCGCTCCACGACCCGGCACGCCCGACGGTCGGCGTGGTCTTCTACCGCACCCACCTCCTAGGGGGCAACACAGCCTTCGTTGACGCGCTGGTCGAGAAGCTGGAGGAGGGGGGCGCGAACGCCCTCCCCGTCTATTGCTACTCGCTGCGGGCAGACACGGACGGGAGGGTGCCGGCGCTGGAGCTGCTGAAGGGACGTGTGGACTGCCTCATCACCACCGTCCTCGCCAGCGGCGGCTCGAACGCGGGCGACGCGCAGAAGAGGGACGGGCCGGAGGGCTGGCTCGACTGGGAAGTCCCGGCGCTCGAAGAGCTCGGGGTGCCGGTGGTGCAGGGGATCTGCACGACCTCGCCGCGCGAGGCGTGGCTCCGCTCCGACGCCGGCCTCTCGCCGCTCGACACCGCCTGGCAGGTAGCCATACCCGAGTTCGACGGCAGGATCGTCTCCGTCCCCTTCTCCTTCAAGAAGCGGGTAGAGACCGCTTCTCCCGTCGCGGCTCCTCTAAGCCTCTACCAGGCCGACCCCGAGCGCACGCAGCGCCTCGCCGGCCTCGCGACCCGTTTCGCCCGCCTCGGGCGGGCGCCGAACGGGGAGAAGAGGGTGGCGGTACTGCTCTCCAACTACCCGACCAAGCACTCGCGGGTCGGCAACGCCGTCGGCCTCGACACCCCGGCCAGCGCCGTTCGGCTGCTGCGGGAGATGAGGGAGGCGGGCTACGAGGTGGACGGCGCGCCCGAGGAGGGGGACGCCCTGATCCACGCGCTCATCGCCGCCGGGGGGCACGACCTCGAGTTCCTCACCGAGGACCAGCTCGAGGTGGCGGTCGGAAGGCTGGAGGCCGGGCGCTACGCGGGATGGTTCGCCGGGCTCCCGGAAGAGCTTAAAGAGAGGGTCGAGGAACAGTGGGGGCCGCCACCGGGTGAGCTCTACGTGGACGGCGGGGAGATCGTGGTGGCGGGCCTCCTTCTCGGGAACGTCTTCGTCGGCATCCAGCCCCCCAGGGGGTTCGGGGAGAACCCCATAGCCATCTACCACGACCCCGACCTCCCGCCGACGCACCACTACCTCGCCGCGTACTGGTGGCTCACCGAAGAGTTCGGCGCCGACGCCATAATCCACCTCGGCAAGCACGGGACCCTTGAGTGGCTCCCCGGCAAGTCGCTGGGGCTCTCGCCCTCGTGCGCCCCGGACGCCGCGTTGCGCGACGTGCCGCTCTTCTACCCGTTCGTCGTCAACGATCCCGGCGAGGGGACGCAGGCCAAGCGGCGGGCCCACGCGACGGTGGTGGACCATCTCATCCCCCCGATGACGCGCGCAGAGACCTACGACGACCTGGCCCGTCTGGAGCAGCTGCTCGACGAGTACTACCAGGTCGAGACGCTCGACCCTTCGAAGCTCCCGGCGATACGGGCCAGGATCTGGGAGACCCTGCGCGACGCCGAGCTGCACCGCGACCTCGGCGTCGAGGAGCAGCCCGAGGAGTTCGGCGACTTCTTGAACCACGTGGACGGCTACCTCTGCGAGATAAAGGACCTCCCGATCCGCGGCGGCCTGCACGTCCTCGGGGAGCCTCCGGCGGGCGAGCCCTTGAGGCACCTCGTCGCGGCGATCCTGCGCCTCGGCGCCGGCGAGGTTCCCGGCCTGCGCCGCGCCGTGGGTGCGGCCTTCGGCCTCGACGAGCGCTCCCTCTCCGAGAACGGCGGCGCGAGGATGGAGGCCCCGCGGGAGCTGGCCGCCCGCTTCTCCGGCGTGGTCGCCACGGCCTCGGACCTGCTGGACCGGCTCGAGGAGGCGTCGCAGGCTCTCCTCCTCGCCATGGAGGGGCGAGGGTGGACGGCGGAGGCTGCGGAAGAGGTCTGCGAGGAGGTCCTGGGCGTTGTGAACGGGGGCGTCGCGCTCTCGCTGCGCTTCGCCGCCAGGGAGGTAGTGCCGCGCCTCATGCGCACGCCGGAGGAGATGGGCAACCTGCTCGGCGGCCTCGCGGGCGGCTACGTGCCCGCGGGACCGTCCGGGTCGCCGACGCGCGGGCTCGTGAACGTGCTGCCCACAGGCCGCAACTTCTACTCCGTGGACCCCAAGGCGCTGCCCTCGAGGCTCTCGTGGGAGGTCGGGCAGGGGCTCGCGGACGACCTCTTGCGGCGCTACCTGCAAGAGGAGGCGCGCTACCCGGAGACCGTCGGCATCGTGGTGTGGGGGACGGCGGCGATGCGGACGCAGGGCGACGACGTGGCGGAGATCCTGGCGCTTGTGGGTGTCAGGCCGACCTGGAACGAGGAGTCGCTGCGGGTCACGGGGCTCGAGGTGATCCCGCCGGAAGAGCTCGGACGACCCCGCGTAGACGTCACGGTGCGCATAAGCGGCTTCTTCAGGGACGCTTTCCCGAACCTGATCTCCCTCATGGACGACGCGGTAAGGGCCGTCGCGGCCCTCGACGAGCCCCACGAGATGAACTTCGTCAAGAAGCACGCGGACGAAGAGAGAGACGCCGGCGCCGACGAGCGGCGCTCCACCACGCGCATCTTCGGCTCGAAGCCCGGCGCCTACGGGGCCGGGCTCCTGCCGCTCATAGACGCCCGCAACTGGCGCGACGACGAGGATCTCGCTGAGGTCTACGCGGTCTGGGGCGGCTACGCCTACGGCAAGGGCCTGGACGGGGTGGAGGCCAGGGAAGCTATGGAGTCCAACCTCAGGCGAACCGAGATAGCCGTCAAGAACGTGGACAACCGAGAGCACGACCTCTTCGACTCGGACGACTACTTCCAGTACCACGGCGGCATGATCGCCGCCGTCCGCGCCCTCACGGGCCGCAGCCCGAAGGGGTTCATAGGGGACTCGGCGGACCCCTCTCGGCCCAGGACGAGGAGCCTCTCCGAAGAAGCCCGCCGCGTCTTCCGCTCGCGGGTGGCAAACCCGAAGTGGATCGAGGCCATGCAACGCCACGGCTACAAGGGCGCCTTCGAGCTCTCCGCCACCGTGGACTACCTCTTCGGCTACGACGCCACGGCCGGCGTCGTCGAGGACTGGATGTACCGCGACGTCACCCGCAAGTACGTCCTCGACGAGGAGGTGCGGGACTTCTTGCAGGATTCGAACCCCTGGGCGTTGCGCGCGATCTCCGAGCGCCTGTTGGAAGCGGCGGAGCGCGGCCTGTGGTCCGAGCCGGACCCCGACGACCTCGACGCCCTCAAAGCCGCTTACCTGGAGAACGAGGGGATGCTGGAGGAGCGGGCATGAGGGCGCAGGTTAACCTGACGCGGATAGGCCTTTACTTACGCTACGGCGCACTGGTAGTCCTGGGCGGTCTCACCGGGGTGCTCCTGTCCCGGTTCCTCTCCCCGCTGGTATTGGAGCGAGGCGGCCCGTTCGTGTTCGTTGTCTTTGCGGTCTTTCTGGTAGCAGTGGTGCTGATCGCGCGGTTGTTGCGGAGGGTGTGGCCGTGAACGCACCGTACCCCTTCTCCGCCGTAGTCGGCCAGGAGGACCTGAAGCTCGCCCTGCTCCTCAACGCCGTCTCCCCCGAGGTCGGGGGCGTCCTCGTGCGCGGCGAGAAGGGCACGGCGAAGTCCACCGCCGTGCGCGCGCTCGCGCGCCTCCTGCCCCCCATACGGGTTATCTCCGGCTGCCCTTACTCCTGCGACCCCGGTGCGCCAGACCCGGAATGCCCGGCTGGACCTCACCCACATGACGCTACCTGGGAGTGGCGACCGGTGCGGCTAGCGGAGTTGCCGGTGGGGGCGAGCACGGATCGTCTTACGGGTACGCTGGACATCGAGAAGGCGCTCACGGAGGGGGAGAGGGCCTTCGAGCCGGGGATACTGGCCTCCGCGCACCGGGGCATCCTCTACGTTGACGAGGTGAACCTGCTCTCCGACCACCTGGTGGACCTCCTGCTCGACGTGGCGGCGATGGGCACGAACCACGTCGAGCGCGAGGGCGTGAGCGTCCGCCACCCCTCCCGCTTTATCCTGGTCGGGACGATGAACCCGGAGGAGGGGGAGCTGAGACCGCAGCTCCTCGACCGGTTCGGCATCACGGTCGAGGTCTCGGGCAACCTCGACGCCTCCGAGAGGGTGGAGATCGTACGCCGCCGCCTCCGCTACGAGGCCGATCCCGCATCCTTCGCCGCG
>DATACV010000382.1:0-4110 GCA_036258875.1 Rubrobacteraceae bacterium | reverse complement strand
GGCCGCGACCGCCGTGGGCCTGCTCGGTGTGCCCAGGACGCAGCGGAGGGCCGTCGCCCAGGACTCGGTCCAGCCCAAGCAGTGGGAGCAGGGCAGGGGCTGGGGCTGGGTGTGGGGGGACGATGACCAGCTAGGCAACCTGAACGAGCTCGGCCCCGAGCTCACGCTCAAGGCGCTCTCTCGGGTCGAGGAGGGGAAGGTCTACGACCTGGGCCTGATGTACGACCGCAACAGCTACAGGTTCGAGGGGCACAACCCCGGTGAGATCGTCTCCTTCCGCACGCCGGACGGGCTGAACACCCAGGAAGACGTCGACTTCGTCGAGAGCGAGGAAGACAACTCCCTGAAGACTACGTGGTCGAGCAACGCGCTGTTCGTCAGCGACAACGTAGCCACCCAGATCGACTCCTTCGGCCACATCTACGAGGGGAGTCCGCCCGAGGCGTACAACGGCTTCCGCTCCGAGGAGATCCAGGGCGACTTCGGCCTCCTGAAGCTCGGCGCCGACACCATCCCCCCCATAGTCGCCCCGGCTACCATGATCGACGTGGCAGGCAGCGTCGGGGAGGACCCGCTGCCGGAGAGCTTCGGCATCGGCCCGGACAGGCTCCAGGAGGCCCTCGACAGGCAAGGCGTGGCCATCGACCCGCTAGACGTCGTCCTGGTGCGCACCGGGACGGCGGGCGTGTGGCTGAACGGCGACGGCGTAGGCGCGAACCACGACGAGATCGCCAAGGCCGACTCGGCCGGTCTCACCGTCTCCGGCGCCAGGTGGCTGGTCGAGGAGAAGGGCGCCCTGGCCGTCGGCACGGACACCTCGGGCATAGAGCAGCTACCCCCGAGCGAGCAACTCGACGACGGGACCAGCTTCAACCCGGTCCACGTGTACCTGCTCGCGCGGCAGGGCGTCCACATCCTCGAGTACCACAACCAGGAGGACCTGGCGGCCGATGAGGTCTACAAGTTCGCCTACGTCCTCGGGGTGAACAAGATCAAGGGCGCAACGGCGGGCACCGCGCTGCGGCCGATAGGGATCGTTTAGCCGTCGGCTATCAGCGGTCAGCTATCAGCAAGAGTGAAAGGCATTGCGCTGCCCGTGAGTATCTCACGGGTCGACTCTTCTGCCCACCGCGAACAAGGGGCGTGTCGCCATGAAGCCCAACAAGCTGACGGCTGATGGCTGAAAGCTGACCTCTCTAAAAGAGCCTCTCTCCGGGTCCGCCTTGTAGCTCCTCCAGCTCGTAGCCGAGGTCCCTGGCCGACGCCTCGAAGAAGGCCCGGTTGCGGTGGGCGAAGGGGAGCCACTTCTCGTAGCGGCCGTAGGCTTCTCCGGGGTCGGGAGCCTCGTCGAGGCGGGCGAGCTCGCGCATGAAGGCTTCGGTCTGCAGGAAGCGGGCGAGATAGGGGTCGGCGGGCTCCTTGTCTCGCGAGTACGCGGCCTCGAAGGTCTCGAACGGTACGGGCTCAGGGGTCTCCTCCAGGTGCTCCGAGAGAAAGCGCTCGTCCAGGTAGGTGATTATCGTCTCCAGGCCCGTGATGAGGGTCGGGAGCCAGGGGGTCTGGCTTCCCGGGTGATCTTCGGGCAGGCCCCAGCGCAGAGCCCCGGCCATGCCCCCGACCATGCGGAACGCGAAGGGCAGCGAGCGGTAGGCCCGGCGGCTGTGGAAGTAGTAGACGATGGGGTAGCGCCGGATGCCCTCGTAGACCTCGACCAGATCCCGGTGCAGGGACATCACGTGCGTCTCGAGGCCGCGGTGCTGGCCCTCCGGAAAGTGAGGCACGAGGATGCTCAGGGGGTCGTCGGTGTCCTGGGCCTGGTGGTAGAGCCCGGCTGTCAGGATGCCCAGCCGCTGCAAGACCTCGTAGATCCCGAGCACGTAGGTGATGGAGAGCGTCAGGATGCCGAAGCCGATGAGCGCCTCGGAGACCGCGATCGCCTGGTAGAGGGAGTTCAGGGGCGTCACGTCGCCGAGGCCCAGCGTGGCGATGGTGACCCCGCTGAAGTAGAACGCCTCCATGATGGAGGGCTCGAGGCCCGAGGTAGAGAAGGAGAAGGTCCTCCCGTCCATGCCGGCGTAGTAGACCAGCGCGTAGCCGCAGGAGACGAGGAAGATCCAGACCGTAATAGTCGCCGGCACCATGAACGGCGCCGCCATCGAGAGCCCCAGAGCCCTGTAGGTGCGCGGCAGCGGCCACGTTACCAGGCGCACCACGTCGAAAAGCCTGTTGTAGAGGCGGCTGCTGAGAAACCCGAACCCGTCGTAGTGGAGCACCGTGAAGTAGACGTCCAGTAGCCCCACGAGGATGAGAAGCGCTCCGGCCGGGACGAGAATCCACTCCATAGACCGCTAAAAATACCAGACCGCTCGGGGGGCGGGCGTTCAGCCCAGCACCCAGGTGTCTTTCATCTTGCCGCCGCTGGAGATGTTGACGAGCTTGCTGCCGGGGGCGGCCACCCGCGTCATCGCCCCCGGGACTACCTCGACGGTCCCGGCGTCGGGGGCGAGGGCGTGTACGCGGTAGTCCGCGTGCGAGTCGCGCAGCACGATCTCACCCTCGGCTTCGCCGGTCTCGCATAGGACGTGGGTCGAGAACTCGAGCACGGCCTGGGCGACGTACTCTACCGGGTTCTCCCCGACCTGTTTGCGGAACTCCTCGACGTCTTCTCCGGATTCCTCCGGGGCTATGAGGACGTCCTTGCCTCCCCAGCCGCTGCGGCTCTTTATGACCAGCTCGTCGAAGTAGTCCATGACGTACCGGTAGTCGTCCTCGACGGCCAAGGAGAAGGTCTCGGCGTTCCGGAGGATGGGCTCTTCGCCTAAGTAAGTCCGGATCATCTCGGGTATGAAGGGGTAGACGCCCTTGTCGTCGGCGATGCCGAGGTTGGGGGCGAAGATGGTCTGGACCTTCCCCGAGGCCTGCGACTCGGCGAGTCCGGGCAGGTCGTCGTAGATCCTCCCGTCCTCTATTCGCTCGTAGACGACGTCGAGGCGGCGCCCGCTCCCCTTGTGCACCAGGTACCCGTCGCGGTCGAGCTCGACCTCGTGCCGCTCCGCCAGGATGGCGCCGAGCTCCCTCTCGAAGACCTTGTGGTCCAGGTAGTACTGGTCGTCGGGGCCGGTGGAGAGGATGGCGAGCGTGGGGTCCGGCTCCCTGGAGGCGGACCGCAGCACCTCCCCGAAACGCGCCATGAGGCCGTCCAGCAGGCGCACCCCGAGCGCCGCGTACGACTCGGGGAGGACCTCGGCGGTGCGGGCGCGCATCAGGGCCATCGGCTCTATGCCGACGGGCATCTTGGCGTTGTCCTCGATGACCAGGTACTCCCAGCCGCCCTCGCCCGCTACCGCCACGATGTCGAAGCCCATCTGCCGGTTGGGTACGCCCCCGAAGCGGGTCGGGATGGAAGCGTCGTAGAGCGCGCTGCTCTCTATGACCTCTTCCGGGACTACCTCGTCTTTGCCGGCTTCGAGGCGCCTGAGCCACTCGTTTATGGCGAGCATGCGCTGGGCGAGGCCGCGCTCGAGCGTCTCCCAGTCCGGGGCGGGGATGACGCGGGGGAAGTAGTCGGTCGGGTGCGTCCTGTCGCCGTCCGAGACCCCGACCCTGAGCTGCTCCTCGAGCATGCGCCCGTGGGCGCGGCGAACCCTCCGCTCCCACTTCCCCGCTCCCATCCTCTCCATCTCCTCAAGCACCGGCCGGTAGACTGGGAAGGCGTGTCCGTCGGACGCGAAGACCTCGTTAGGGCCGGACATCTCGCGCTCGAATCGTATATAACTTTCAGCCATCAGCTTTCAGCGGTCAGCTTTTCTCGGGATAGCGACGCTCTTGTCGTGACGTGGAGCTTCATACGGGGATGGTAGCCGGTACGATGTTCGGTCGCGACCTCCAGACTATTGCTGAAGGCTGATGGCTGACCGCTGAGAGCTATCCAAATAAACCTACCAGACCGCACGGGAAGCCCAACACGAACGAGAGCGAGAAGGTGATGGCGAAGAAGATGTTCTCATCGGAGATGTAGGAGTAGATGCGGCGGTAGTGGATCATGAGCAGGACCGAGGGTATGGCTATACCCGCCATGAGAGCGGCGGTGACGCGCAGCGTGTTCAGGGG
>DATACV010000381.1:0-2541 GCA_036258875.1 Rubrobacteraceae bacterium | reverse complement strand
CCCGACCCCCAGGACCACCGACGCGGGGAAGAAGGTGGTCCAGTAGGAGCCGCCCTCGATCCCCGGCACGGCGAACAGGGCGAAGCCCGCGGCCGCTACGACCCCGCCGATGACCAGCAGGGGCCTCGCGCCGTAGCGGTCCGCGAGGCCGCCGGCGAAGCGCGAGAGCAGGACCACGAGCAGGATGGCCGGCACTATGGATGCGCCCGCGGCGGTGGCCGAGTAGCCGTGGACCCAGATGAGGTCGAAGGGCAAGAAGAAGAGCGTCCCGCCTAAAGAGAAGTAGAACAGCAGCGTGAAGAGGTTCGCCCCGGCGAAGTCCCGCGAGCGGAAGAGCTCGAGGGGCACCATCGGCTCGCGGGTGCGGGCCTCGACGACCACGAACGCCGCGAGCGCTGCCACGCCGAGGACCAGGGAGCCCGCGACCACCGGGTCGCCGAGGCCCGCCTTCGAGGACTCGAGGAGCCCGAAGACGACGCCGCCCAGGCCCACCGCGGCGAGCGCCGCGCCAGGCAGGTCGAGCCTCCTCGCCCCCGGGTTCCGGCTCTCCGGCACCCGCCGGTAGGCGATCATGAGGACGGCCATCGCCAGCGGGACGTTGATGAAGAACACCCCCCGCCAGGAGAGGTAATCGGCCAGGTACCCGCCGAGGACAGGGCCGAGCACCATGCCCACCCCCGTGAAGCCGGCCCAGGTGCCTATGGCCCTGCCGCGCCGCCCCTCTTCGAAGGAGGCGCCGATGATCGCCAGGGAGTTCGGGACGAGCAGCGCCCCGCCCACCCCCTGGACCGCCCTGGCCGCGATCAGCTGCTCGGGGCTCTGCGCCAGGCCGCCCGCCACGGAGGCAAGGGCGAACAGAACGACGCCCGCGGCGAAGATCCGGCGCCGGCCCAGGTGGTCGCCTAAAGAGCCGCCCACCAGGATCAGGGCCGCCAGAGACAGCGTGTACGCCGCCAGCACCCACTGGGCGTCCACCGCCGTCGCGCCTAAGGAGTCCTGTATGGCCGGCAGCGCCACGGTGATGGCGGTCCCGTCGATGAAGGCCATGCTGGAGCCCAGTATCGTCGCCGCCAGCACCCAAGGCCCCGCCTGCCACGAGCAGGGAGCGATCGCCTCGCTCGCCCGGATCACTCCCTCGTCGCACGGTTGCCTTATGATGCCGACCATCCTCGTGCTCCTCTCCGCCGCTCTCTCACGGCGGCTAACCATCGTCTGCCTGTAGCATCGCCGCCGCCGCGGGCGGGGGCATCGGGCGAACGGAGGGTTCTCTCCTAGACCTTTAGTCGTAGGGCGGTCGGGATGATCGGCGAGGCTCTCGGTAGCCTCGCCGTCTCGAGAAGCGCAGGGATGGGACGGCGCCGTGCCGCCCCAACCCTTCTCTCGCGTTCTCTACGCCGTCGTCGAGCGGTTAGCCCGATGTTCCCGGAAGATCAGGCAGCGTGGGCCTGCTCGGGCAGCACGCTCTTGGTCATCCGGATCCCCGGGTAGACCAGTCCGCCGGGGAGTGGGAACTCCAGGCGCTCGTGCGAGCGCCAGCCGCGGGAGGCGTAGAGCGGCACGCCGGTGAGGGTAGCTATCAGCTCCAGGCGCCGGAAGCCGGCCCGTTGGGCCGCCTCCTCGCTGGCGCGTAGGAGACGGCTGCCGATGCCCTGGCGGGCATGATCGGGGTGGACGAAGAAGGCCCGGATTTTGGCCGCCTCCGTCGCCGGGTCGAGCAGGTCGTCGGCGCCGTCCGAGTCGCCGCCGCCGTTGACGATCTTCCGGCGCCGGCTCCACCCGCCGGCACCGACTATACGGCCCTCCATCTCCGCCACGAAGTAGGTGCCGTCGGCTATGAGCTGCGGGTCCACGGCCAGCAGCCTGTTCTCGAGGGCGCTGGCGAGCACTCGCTCGTCGTAGTCGCGGCCCTGGAGCTCCAGGACCGCCAGTTCTATGAGCCGCTCGAGGCCGGGGATGTCGTCCCGGCGAGCCCGGCGGAGGCGCAGCCCCGCGCGCGCTACCTTGGAGGCCGCCGGCTGTATAACGGTTGTCGTCGTCTGTTCCACGATCTTTCCTGTCGTGATCACCGGGGCGGGGCCTGTTCCCCGCCCGGTTGGTCTACGTTCACGCCGTGGGCTTTATGTTCTGGTTGAGGCGGAAGAGGTTGGCCGGGTCGTACGCGCCCTTGAGCGCGGCGAGGCGGCCGTAGTTCTCGCCGTAGGCGTCGCGCATCAGGCGCTGGCCCTCCTCCATGAAGCCCGGGAAGTTCAGGTACGCGCCGCCGCTCGAGAAGCGCCGCATGTCCGAGACGACGTTTCGGGCCCACTCGACGTTCGCCTCGTCGTCTTCCGGCTCCTCCCAGTTGGCCTCGATGCCGAGCAAAATGGGGGCGCTGCGGTCGCCGAAGGCGCTCTCTTGGGCGCCTACGCGCGCCATGGCCCCGCCCTGGTACCAGACGTCGATCGTGGAGTGATCCGAAGGGGCCGCCTCGGCGTGGGCGATGAGGCGTTCTATCTCCCCTTCGCCCAGGCCCTTCACGTTCTGCGACTTCCAGTAGTAGCG
>DATACV010000380.1:0-2194 GCA_036258875.1 Rubrobacteraceae bacterium | reverse complement strand
GCTGCCCTTAGCCTCAGCCGTGTTCCTGACGAATCCCGCCTCTCCCGCCGCCGCGGTGGGTCTGACCGTAATCGTGACTTCTTCAAAGGTACCCGCGGCTATGTCGCCCAAGTTACACCTCACAGTTCCGCCCGTGCTTCCCAGGTCGGGTTCGTCGCAGTTGCCGCCTGCGGCCGCGGCGGATCGGAACGTGGTGTTCTCCGGCAAGAAATCTTCGAGCCTGACGTTCTCTGCGGTCTCGGTAGCTCCAGTATTTCTCACCCTTATGGTGTAGGTGAGGTCCTCCCCCACGGTGGCCGGATCAACGGAGTCGCTCTTGGTAACTCTGAGCGTGGTGTCCTGAGCCCATGCCGGCGCCGCCATGAGCAGCGTCATGACGAGCACCAGGAAGGGAAGAACCGTGAGGGATCTTCTTAGCACGCCCACCATCCTCCGCCATCAGTCTCGTCCTGTTACAAGACGAAAACCTTATTACAACGGATGCATTCTATATGCACAAACATCGAAGCGCTACAACTCCAGCGCCCGAAGGCTATCGATGCGAGGGCGCGCAGCCCCCGGTTCGCCTTTCGGCTGGCCTTCCTAGGAAGGTGCTTCGGAGACGAGGGGTGGTTCCTCGCGGTCGGAGGCGGGGTGGAAGCTGATCCACTCCCCCATTCTGAAGGCTTCGATGCTGGCCTCGACCTGGGGGGAAGGGTTGCGCAGGGTGAGGCGGCGGGCGTAGAGCTGGGAGCGGACCGCGAGCTCGCGGGCCGACTCCAGGTCGAGGAAGGTGATCCCGGAGAGGTCCACGAGGGTGGGCTTCACCGAGTCGAGGACGCGGTTGAGCGTCCTCCGGAGGTCTTCCAGGCTGAAGAGGTCGAGCTCGCCCCACAGCTCGACCATCGTAATGGGACCGTACTCCCTGACCTCGATACCGTACAAGCTCTCACCTTCCCAAGAAGAGCGCCGTGGGCTTGCCAAGCATGCTACCACTGGTTATGGGACTCGCGGGGCCACGCCGGGGTTACGCGGTGCGCTGGGACACACTCGGGTAGCCGGGGCAGGCTACCTCGGGGGGTCGGGCTCTGCTATCTTACCCGGGTATGGGACCGCGCAGGGAGCCCATCTCCGTCCGCCGCGCGAAGGATGCCGTTCTTTGAGACACAGGGACCGGGATCTCGTCCGCGCAGCCTCCAGGGGCGACGTCGAGGCCTTCGCGAAACTCGTTCGGGACAATTCGAGTCTCGTATACAGGGTGTCTCTTCGCATGCTGGGCAAGGACGACGCCGAGGACGCGAGCCAGGAGGTCTGGGTCAGGGTCTGGAGGAACATAAGGAACTTCAGGGGAGAGAGCGCGTTCACCACCTGGCTGTACAGGATCACGGTGAACACCTGCCTCAGCATCCGGCAGAAGGAGGCGCGCCGGGACGAGCGCGAGCTCGGCAACGAGATGCCGTACCTCTCCGAGCCCTCGGGCGGCGACGCGGATCCCGAGGCGGCGGCGCTGAACGCGGAGCGCCGCGAGGAGATAGAGACCGCCCTCCTGCACGTGCGCGCCGAGCACCGCGCCGCGCTGGTCCTGAGGCACATGGAGGGCCTCTCCTACGCCGAGATAGCCCAGGTCCTCGACGTGCCCGACGGCACGGCGAAAGGGTGGGTGAGCCGGGGCCGGGCGGCGATGCTCGTGGCGCTCGCCGAGCAGGACGGGCTGCACAGGAAGCGGGAGGCAGGGGGATGACGCCGGTGGCCGGGGTGGACCGCTGGGAGGTGCTCGAGAGGATCGGGGCCTACGCCGCGGGCGAGCTAGAGGGCGAGGAGGCCCGCGAGGCCGAGCGGCTCATCTACGAGAGGCCCGACTACCGGCGCCTCGCCGAGTCCTACGCCCGCATGCTCGTCATGCTCTCCACTCTAGGCAGCGAGGAGGTCGAGGCTCCCGAGGTGATCATCGGCTACGCCGTCAGGCGGGCCTACGCCTCGGCGCTCCTGAGGGAGGCCGAGGCGTTCCTCGGCTCGCTGGGACGTTTCTACCTCGACGCTCTGATCTATTATTTCGGCCTGCGCCCCGTGAGGCGGGAGAGTTACGGAGGAGGGACCTGAGTGACCACGATAGAGCGCCTCTTGACTGTGTTGGCCGAGTTCGTCCCCCGGCTGGTCGGCGCCGTGGTGGTGCTTCTGGCGGCGCTCGTGATCGCGCTGCTCTTGCAGCGCCTCG
>DATACV010000379.1:0-4429 GCA_036258875.1 Rubrobacteraceae bacterium | reverse complement strand
GCCGTTCGCGTCCGCGGCCCGCTCTATGGCGGACTGGACCTTCGGGGCCGTGTGGAGGTCCACCTCGCCGCGCACCGCGATGACGGAGTAGGCTTCGGCGTGCTCGTCTATGCTGACCTCGAAGTCCAAGATAGGACCCGCCCCTCTCTGCTTACAAAGTAGCGTAGCCCCCGGATATTAACCTAGGTTCCGCGGCCGGTAAACCGCCCGTTTTATGGGGCTTGAGCCCGTTTTCTGCTAGTATCTAACGTGATGCAGCCTGGAGATCAAGCGGAGCGGGTGGCGGTCTTCGTCGACGGGGCGAACCTGTACCACGCGATCAAGAACTACTACAAGGGCGTCCTCGACTACGGGCGTCTGCTCTCGGCCGCCGTCGGGGAGCGCAGGCTACTGCGCGCCACCTTCTACATAGTCGAGAAGCAGGAGACCGAGGAGTCGCAGGGGGCTCGCTCCTTCGTCTACAACCTCAACAAGTTCGGCTACAAGGTGCGCTCCAAGCCCCTCATAGTCCACGAGTCCCTAACCGCCGAGGGCGAGCGGACCGTCTCGCACAAGGGCGACTGGGACATAGGCATCGTCGTGGACATGATGCGCCTCGCCGACCACGCCGACACCTACGTCCTCGTCTCCGGCGACGGGGACTACGTGGAGGCCGTCGAGTACCTGCAGAGCGAGAGGGGCATCCGCGTCGAGGTCATAAGCGCCGCCCAGTGCACCTCGCAGGCCCTCCTCGACGTCTGCGACCAGCATACCGACCTGGCGGATATACCGGATCTCTTCCGTCAGAAGACGGTCGGCGGCTTTCAGCACGCTCCGGCCTAGCGGCCTCCGCTTGTCAGCACGCTACGCCCTCTTGCAGAGGGCTCCGCTTTCAGCACGCTTCGGGCTAAAGCCCTCGCTCGTCAGCTCGCTTCGGCCTGGCTTTAGCCAGGCCTCGCTCTCAGCTTCTTACCTTTGGGGCCTTCCCCCGACACACCTCGCGCGGACGTCTCGGACAGTGTGCCGGGGGCGGTCGACCACGGCCTGCTGACAAGCCTCCAAAGGAAGCGTGCTTTCCTACGGCTCTCCCACCACCCGCACTTCCTCTTCCAGCTCTATCCCGAGCCGCTCGCGCACCTTCTCCTTTACGAGCCCGATGAGCTCGAGGGCTTCCTCGGCCGTGCCGCCGCCGAGGTTGACGAGGTAGTTGGCGTGGACGGGGGAGACTTCTATGTTGCCGACCCTCGTGCCCTTGAGCCCGGCCGCCTCTATGACGCGGCCCGGGAAATCTCCAGGGGGACGCTTGAAGGTGGAGCCACAGCTCGGCCTATTGGGGGAGCCGGTCATGCGCTGCGCCCTGAACTCCTTTATGCGGGCCTTGAGCTCGTCGGGGTCGCCTGGCTCCAGGGTGTAACCGGCGCGCAGCACTACCCGGTGTGGGTGGTCTTGCAGGACGCTGCGGCGGTAGGAGAGCTCGAGTTCGGCGTTACCCATCCTGACCACCTCGCCGTCCCCGAGGACGTCGGCCCAGTCGAGGACGTCTTTGGTCTCGCCGCCGTAGGCGCCGGCGTTCATGTACACAGCGCCCCCGACGGTCCCGGGGATGCCGGTCGCGAACTCGAGACCCGCAAGGCCGCGGCCCGCTGTCGCGTTGGCGAGGACCGGGTAGAGGACCCCGGCCTCGGCGACGACGGAGCGGTCCTCTATCTCGACGCCGGTTAGGGCTTTGGCGAGCCGGATGGTCAGGCCCCTGATGCCACCGTCGCGCACCAGCACGTTCGTCCCCCCGCCGAGCACCGTCACAGGGACGCCGTGCTCGCGTGCCCTCCTTACGACCTCGACCAGCTCGTCGGCGTCTCTGGGCTCGAGGAGCGCGTCCGCGGGCCCCCCGATCTTCCACGCCGTGTAGCGCTTGAGGGGCTCGTCGAACTTGGCCGACGGGAAGAGGCGTTGTAAAGTGCTCACGTGCACGAGCCGGAATATAGAGTACGCGGAGACGGCCTGCAGGCTTCGTCGCCGCGCACCTGATTGGACGTCGGGCTGACCATAGCGGAGCTGCAGAGGCAGGTCAGGGAGCTCAAGGAGGCGAAGGGCTTCGACATCACCTTCGAGCAGAGGCTCGCCTTCCTCACCACCGAGGTGGGAGAGGTCGCGCGGGAGGTGCTCGAGATCTCACGCGGCAAGCTGAGCGACGCCGAGGTGGAGACCACAAGAGAGAAGTTGGGCATGGAGATATACGACGTGATCTGGAACCTCCTCGACCTGGCTGAGCTGGCCGGTGTGGACCTCGAAGAGGCGTTCCGCAAGAAGGCAGGCCTGAACGAGGGCAGGGAGTGGCGATGAAGGCGATGGCGCTCGCGGCCGGCAAGGGCACGAGGCTCTTCCCGCTTACCGGCGAGATCCCCAAGCCCATGGCCCCGGTAGTGGACACCCCCATTATCGAGCACATCTTCGGCCTGCTGGCCCGCCACGGTATAGAGGAGGTGAACGTCAACGTCCACTACCTGGCCGACGCCCTGCTCGCCGTCTACGGCGAGACCTCGCGGGTCAACGGCATGACCATAAACCTGAGCCGGGAGGACGAGCTGAGGGGCACGGCAGGCGGCGTGAAGCGCCTGGCGGAGAGGTTCGACGGCACCTTCGTCGTAGTCTCGGGCGACGCCCTTACCGACGTGGACCTGCGCAAGCTCGTCGCCTTCCACAGAGAGAAAGGGGCTCTCGCGACCATAGCGCTCCACCGCGTCTACGACACCTCCGAGTTCGGGGTGGTCGAGGTGGACGAGTCGGGGAACATCCTGGGCTTCCAGGAGAAGCCCGCGCCGGAGGAGGCGATCAGCACCCTGGCCAACACCGGCATCTACGTGCTCGAGCCGCGCGCCCTGGAGTACGTGCCCGAGGACACCTTCTTCGACTTCGCCAGGGACGTCTTTCCGAGGTTCCTGGAGAACGGGGAGCGGTTCGTCGGGTACCAGGGCGACTTCTACTGGTCGGACATCGGGACGCTGGAGGCCTACCGGCAGGCCCAGTACGACGTGCTCTCGGGAAGGGTGAGGGTCGAGATCCCCGGCGAGAAGCGCGGGGAGGGGCTGTGGGTCGGGGAGGACGCCCAGATCCACCCGTCCGCCACCATCGAGGGCCACGTGCTGGTGGGGAGGGACGCGGTAGTCGGGCGCGGCGTGACGCTCTCGGGGGACGTGACGGTGGGGACGGACTGCTGGATCAGGCCAGGCGCCACCATCAAGCGGAGCATCCTCCTCCCCGGCGCGAGCATAGGCGACCGTGCCTACCTGGAAGACTGCATAGTTGGCCACGGCTACGACGTCAGGCCAGGCGAGACCATCCGCGGCGGCGCGCTGATACGCCGCGCGTAGGGGTAGGTCGCCCCTACTCCTTCGGCCTCACGAGGCGGTAGCCGAAGCCCCTTACGGTCTCTATGATCTGGGGGCTGGTGGGGTTGTCGCCGAGCTTGTTGCGGAGGCGCTGGACGTAGACGTTCACCGTGCGCTCGTCTATGTACTCGTCCTCGCCCCAGACCTGCCTGAGCAGGGCGTCGCGCGGGAAGACCCGCCCTGGGCTGCGGGCGAGCGTGTAGAGCAACCTGAACTCGCGGGGCGAGAGGAGGACCTCCCGATCCCCTTTTCTGACCTGTACCTGGTCGGGGTCTATCTCCAGGTCGCCGACGTAGAGCTTGCCCGACGGCCCGTTCCCGACGAGCTCGCGCTTGCGGAAGATCTGCTTCACCCGCGCCACGAGCTCCCTCGGGTTGACGGGCGAGCGCATGTAGTAGTCAGCCCCGAGCTCTATCCCGACTATGCGGTCCATCGTGTCCTCGTCGTGCAAGAGCGCCACCGTCGAGACGCCAGGCTTCTGGACGGCGGAGATGACCTGGAAACCCCGTTCGTCCGGCAGCCGGTTGTCCACGACGGCGACCTCGAAGTCCTGCCGGTCGGCCATCTGGCGCGCCTGCGAGCCCGAGCCTGCGGGGATCACGCGCCACCCCTCTCCGGAGAGAGCGCGCCTGAGGTGCAACCGCTCCTCGTCGTCCCCTATGACCAGCAGCACGGACCCGTTCAAGACCCTAAGCCTACCTCTATACGCAAACGCTTGCCGTCACCACCGCAAGTATATCCACAAATACCTCCGGTAGGGACCCCGACCTTGAGAGATGCCCCGCACGGCGGTATCATGAGCGCTCCGATGCGCTCGTAGCTCAGCCGGATAGAGCGTCTGACTACGAATCAGAAGGTCGCAGGTTCGAGTCCTGCCGAGCGCGCCAATGAATTACCTGCAAAACGCAGGAAAATGAATGTGCCCCGGTTCTGCGCCGGGGCCTTTTGACACCACTCTGACACCACCGGGGGAACCTCGCCGCAAGACACCGCGACCCGTAGGGGAAGTTGGCCTGGCAGGAACGCCACCTTTTTTCAGCCGAGGTATCCCACGAACTTCG
>DATACV010000378.1:0-7066 GCA_036258875.1 Rubrobacteraceae bacterium | reverse complement strand
GTTTCGGGGCCGAGCAGGCGCTTCACGCCTTCCGATCGCTCTCGAGCTACACCTTCGGGTACGCGATGGCGGAGATCCGGGGCTTCACGCTCGAGCCCGACGGCTCGCGTCTTGGGGCAAGGGCCCTCTCCCCTGAGGAGTTCCCCAACATCTGCGAGCTCGGCCCGTACCTGGATCGAGTCGATCACGACCGGGAGTTCGAGTTCGGTCTCGACCTCATCCTCTCCGGTCTGCGGACCCGGCTCTGAGAGAGGCTTCAGGCAGATAGCGGTCTGCGGGAGGTTCTCAGGTTTTCAGGTTCTTAGGCTATTAGGGTTGGCGGGGTCCCTATCCTCTACCCTCAATACCTCAAAGCCTTAGAACCGCGCCCCGCAAGAGGCGTGACCCTTTCGCCATCCCCTCCGATACCTGATGCCTGTAGCCTGAAGTCTCCCGCGCTAGTTTACTCCGAGGCGGGACTCCAGGTGTTTGAGGTGCTCTATCCCCTTCTCCATAAGGAACGACATCGGGTCTTCCCGTCTTTCGGCGGGGACTACGCCGGAGCGCAAGGCGGCTCTGGGGCCCAGCTCGAAGGTGAGGTAGCCAGGGTAACCGACGTCGAGAAGGGCTCGCAGGACCGCGGAGAAGTCCACGTGGCCCAGGCCGGGGGCGGCGCGGTTCGAGTCCGAGAGGTGGAAGTGGTTGATCAGGGACCCGGCAGCCCGGATCGCCTCGGGCAGGGAGCGCTCCTCGATGTTCATGTGGTAGGTATCGGCCAGGATACCGCCGTTCGGCAGGCCGGTCTCGCGCCAGAGCCGCGCTGCCTGTTCGAGCCGGTTCAGGAGGAAGGTCCCGTAACGGTTCCAGCACTCTAGCGTGAGGTCCACGCCTACCGAGCCGGCGTACTCGCCGGCGGCCCGCACGCTCTCGACCGCCAGGTCCCACTCCTCGTCCTCCGAAGTTATGGGCTGCGTCCTGAGGAAAGCTGTGGGGGCGGCGATGATCACGGACGCGCCAACGGCAGCGGCGAGGTCCGCGACCTCCCGGAGGTAGCGTACCGCGTTCTCGCGGACCTCAGGCTCGGGATGGGCGAGGTCGCGCTCGGTAGTGAAGCTCGGGCAGATCGAGCTCACGTACAACCCAGCGCCGTCGATGAGGTCCCCGGCCCTGCCGGCCTCAGCCAGCGGCAGCTCCGCCGCCAGCTCGACGGCGTCGTAGCCGAGCTCCGCAAGGCGGCGCACCGGCCCGGAGAGCTCCTGCGCCGAGCGGCCCGAGACAACGTAGGAGTAGCGGAATCGAGGCATCCGCCTAGACCGCGGGGGCGTCGATTCCCACGGGCGCGGCCCAGGCACGGCTCTCGACGCTGCGCTCGACGGCCTCGAGCACCGTCTGGCAGCGGTAGCCGTCCTCAAAGGTCGGCGCCGGGCTCTTGCCCGCGCTAATCCCGTCTAGCAGGTCCTTTATCGTATGGACGAAGGTGTGCTCGTAGCCGATGATGTGCCCCGGTGGCCACCACCCTTCCATGGACGGGTGATCCGGCTCCGTCACCAGCACCGTGCGGAAGCCCTTGACGTCGGGCTCGTCGTCCTCGAAGTAGACCTGCAGCTCGTTCATCCGCTCCAGGTCGAAGGCGACGCTCCCCCTGGAGCCGTTGATCTCGAAGGAGTTGTGGTTCTTGCGGCCCGCGGCGAGCCTCGTGGCCTCGAAGGTCCCCGTCGCCCCGTTCTCGAAGCGCGCCAGGAATGATGCCGCGTCGTCCACCGTCACCTCTCCCCTCCCGCCGCCCGGCTCCTCCAGCGGGCGCTCCCTTATGAACGTCTCCGTGGTGCCCACTACCTCGGCTATCGGGCCGACGAGGAAGTGGGCCAGGTCGATGATGTGCGCGCCGATGTCGCCTAGAGCGCCCGAGCCCGCGACGTCCCTCTGGAAACGCCAGATCAGGGGCAGCTCGGGGTCGAGGATGAAGTCCTGCAGATACGCGGCCCGCCAGTGCCTTATCTCGCCGAGGCGTCCCTCGTCTACCAGCTTCTTCGCCAGCTGGACCGCCGGCGCCCGCCGGTAGTTGAAGCAGACCATGTTCACGGTGCCGGCCTTCCGCGCGGCGTCGAGCATCTCGCGGGCTTCGTGCAGGGTGTTGGCGAGCGGCTTCTCGCAGAGCACGTGCTTGCCCGCCTCGAAGGCGGCGACGGCTATCTCGTGGTGGGTGTTCCCCGGCGTGGCGACGTCGACGAGCCCTATGTCGTCCCGCTCGAGAAGGCGGCGGTAATCTGTCTCGTAGCCCTCCCACCCCAGGGAAGCCGCCGCCTCTCTCACGCCCGCCTCGTCGCGCCCGCAGATGGCGCGCATCCTCGGGGAGAGGTCGAGATCGAAGAAGCGCCCGACCTGGCGGTAGGCGTTCGAGTGGGCGCGCCCCATGAACCTGTACCCGACGAGGCCGACCCCTATCTCCCCTACGTCCACCACGCCTCCCCCGGCTTCTCGGTTACCACCGTGTCCAGGAGAAAGTTCACCGCTCTGGTGAAACCCTCGTTCACGCTCATGAGCGAGTCCTCGTGCTCGATGGAGATCGCGCCGTCGTAGTCGGCGAGCCTGAGCTCGCTCACCAGCGCCCGCCAGAACTCGGGCCCGTGGCCGTAGCCGACGGTGCGGAAGATCCAGGACCGGTTCACCTCGTCGGTGTACGCCTTGGTGTCGAGGACGCCGTTTCGTCTAACGTTCTGGGCGTCCACCCAGGTGTCCTTGGCGTGGACGTGGAAGATGGCGTCCCCCAGCTCCCTCACGCAGACCAGGGGATCCATCTGCTGCCAGAAGAGGTGCGAGGGGTCGAAGTTCACCCCGATGGTCTCGCCCCCGATCTCCCTGAGCCGCCAGAACGAGTCGGTGTTGTAGGCGACGAAGCCGGGGTGGAGCTCGATGGCTACCTTGATCCCGTGCTCCCGCGCGAAGGAGGCGGCCTCTTGCCAGTAGGGCGCCACCTTCTCCCGCCACTGCCACTCCAGGGTTTGGAGGAAGTCAGGTGGCCAGGGGCACGTTACCCAGTTGGGGCGCCTGGAGTCCTCCGAGTCGCCGGGGCAGCCGGAGAAGGTTATGATCCGGCCTACCCCCAGCTCGGCGGCGAGCCTCACCGTGTCGCGGAACAGCTCGTCGTCGGCTCTCGCCGTGTCCTCGTCCGGGTGAAGCGGGTTGCCGTGGCAAGAGAGGGCGCTGATCTCCAACCCCCTGCTCTCTACGGTACGCCGGAACTTGTCCAGGGCTCCGTCGTCTCCCAGGAGCTCCTTCGGCTTGCAGTGGGCGTCGCCGGGGTAGCCCCCGGTCCCGATCTCGACCGCCTCGCAGCCGGCCTCCCTGACGTAGTCGAGCGCCTCTTCGAGCGGCCGGTCCGCCAGAAGCACCGTGAAAACCCCGACCTTCATCGCCTCTCTCCTTCCCTATTGTGCCGCGAGCGACGATCCTAGCCCATCAACGTCCGCAACCGCCGCGCGACCTGCGGTAGCACCGTGCGCGCGTCGCCCCTTATGGCGCACTCCATGGCCAGGTAGCCGTCGAAGCCGATCTCGTGCAGCGCCTCGAACGCCGGCGCGAAGTCCGTGTGGCCGGCGCCCGGGTGAGCACGGTTGCTGTCGGCGAGGTGGACGTGGGCCAGGTAGCCGCCCGCGTCCCGGATCGCCTCTCCCAGGTCGTCTTCCTCGATGTTCATGTGGAACAGGTCGCCCATCACCCTGACGGAGGGGCGTCCCGCCAGCTTGCAGAGCTCGACCCCCTCTCCCAGGCGGTTCAGCATGTGGTCCTCGTAGCGGTTGAGGGGCTCGAGCAGCACCAGCGTCCCTTCGCCGTCGGCGTGCTCGCCGAGCTCATCGAGCGCGTCCAGGAGCACGCGCCTGTCTTCCTCTTCCGTGCGCGGTACGTCGAACGGGGGCAGAGCCTTCGAGGCCCTGCCGAAGGCGGCAGGCGTGATCGCGCCCACCCCACCAAGCTCCGCGATCCCGCTCAGGAGGTGCTTCATGTGCTCGACGGCTTCGCGGCGGAGGCCCGCGTCGAGGTCCCCGATAAACCGGTCGTCGATGAGGCAGACGCTCGAGAACACGGCGCCGCGGTCGCGCGCGGCGGCGAGGTCGTCGAACCGCCCGCGCCAGTCGCGCGTCCCGCGCAGCTCGATGCCGTCGAAGCCCGCGGAGAGGGCGAACTCCCACTTCTCGAGGACGCCATCGCCGGGGAGGAGGTGCTCCTGGCAAGAGATCCTCACGCTGCCTCCTCAGAACCCAATGACTACCTGGACCGCTTCCTCGGGCTCCTCGTCAAGCAGCCGGAACGCCTCCGCGGCCTCTTCGAGAGCGAACACGTGCGTCACGAGCTGCTTCAAGCCGATCTTCCCTTCAGCCGCCAGGCCCATGACCGTGCGCTCAAGGCGCTCGACGGTCCAGCGGTGATCGAGCGCCAGGCTCACCCCGAAGATCTGGGACGAGACCACGTTCACGCGGTTGTGGTGGAACTCCTCGCCCAGGGACAGGCCGATTCCCTCCCCCTGGTAGAACCCGGAGGAGATCACCCTGGAGTTGTAGGCGGTGGAGCGGATCGCCTCGTGCAGGGCGCGGTAGGAGCCGCTTATCTCTATGGATACGTCGGCGCCCTGGTTCCCGGTCAACGCCTTTATCTCCTCGGCGGGGCTCCCCCTTGTGAAGTCCACGACGTAGGCTGCTCCGAGCGACTTCGCGAGCTCCAGCCGCATCGGTATGCCGTCAACGGCGATCACGGTTCCCCCGTTGAGACGGGCGAGCTGGCCCGAGATCAGGCCGGGGACGCCCTGGCCGAAGACCGCCACGTACTCGCCGACGTGGACGTCCGCGTCGAGCACGGCGTTGAGCGAGATCGCGCCGATCCTCGAGAAGATCCCGACCATCGGGTCCACGTCGGGCGGCAGCCTGCGCTGAGCAGCCCAGTCCTCCCGCACCACCGTCGTGCTCTTGTGGCCCCACGTCCCCCAGACCACATCCCCGAGCCGGACCTCAGTGACCTCCGAGCCGACCTCCGCTATCTCGCCGACCTCCTCGTAGCCCCAGCCCTCTATGGGGTGCTGCAGGGACACCTCTCCTTCGAGAAAGAGGCGACGCTCGTCATCCCACCGCTTAGAGAGGTAGGGGTTAGATCCTCTGTAGGCGGTCAGCTCGGTGCCGGCGGAGATGCCAGAGTAGAGGGTCCGCAGCCTGACCTCGTTCGGTTGCAGGGGGCGTTCCTCGTACTCCCTGATCCCGACCTCGCGCGGCCCCTCGAACGTGACCACTCGTCCCACCTATCGAGCTCCTCTCAGGTAAGCCTGTGGATGGCGGCCGCCCTCGCCGCGCTTCATTTGAGCGCACCGGCAGTGAGGCCCCTGACGAACAGCCGCTGAAAGATCAGGAAGAAGACCACGACGGGCACGACCATGATCAGGCTCCCGGCGGCTATGTATTCGTACTCCTGCGTTCGTCCGCTCGCGAACAGGTAGAGGCCTGTAGCGAGCACCTGATTCTCCGAACCAGGGAGGAACAGCAGCGGCACCGCAAAAACGTTCCAGGTTTGGAAGAACACGAGCACAGCCAGGACCGCGACGCCCGGCCCCGACAGCGGGAGCATAATGCTCCTGAAGACCTGGAACTCGGTTGCACCATCGACCCTGGCAGCATCAGCCAGCTCCTCCGGCAGGTCCATGTAGAACGACCTCATCAGGAACACGCCTATGGGTACACCGAATCCACCGGCGCCCGCAATCAGGACGAGGATGAGCCCGGCCTTCGTGCCGAGCAGACCCAGGTCCCTCAGCTCGTAGAAGAGCGGGATCACCACGGAGAAGAACGGGAACATCAGCCCTACCATGAAGACAAAGAAGACCATGCCTCGCCCGGGCATGTAAAGCCGGGCCAGGGCGTAACCGGCGAGCACAGACAGAGCGACCGTACCGAGCAGGGTGAATGCGGTGATGATGACCGTGTTCCAGAAGTACCCGCCGAAGCCGCCGAGCGTCCACGCGTCGACGAAGTTCACGAGGTTTACCGAGCTGAACAGCGCGAACGGGTTCGTGGTCACGTCCAGCGGATCCTTTACGGCAGTCGAGACGATCAGGAGGAGGGGATACAGGACAAGGGCGGCGAAGAACACCAGCCCCAGGTATTTAGCGGAGGAACCAACCAGACGATACATCATCTCGCAAGACACCTCCTCGATGCTCGTGAATCACCCATCATCTCTGGCGCTCCCTCACACGGACGAAGACGACGGCCGACACGAGCGACAGCATGGTGATCAGCATCGCGAGGGCGGAGCCGTATCCTGCCAGATTCTGCTCGAAGGCCGTCTTGACGGTATAGGTAGCGAGCACCTCGCTCGCGTTCCCCGGTCCTCCGCGGGTCATCACGTAGACGGGGTCGAAGACGGAGAAGCCGCCTATGAGCGTGACGGCCGTCACCATCGTGAGTTGCGGGGCAATTTGCGGGATGACGACGTTCCAAGCCCGCTGGAACCAGTTCGCCCCGTCGATCATGGCGGCCTCCACGGTGCTCACGTCGACGTTCCCTAAGGAGGCGTGCAGGATCAGGAAGCAGAACCCGGTCGCCCCCCAGATGGCCGCGATCAGGACGGCGTAGAGCGCGGTGTGCGGATCGGCCAGCCAGCCACGGCTCAAGCCTTCGAGCCCGACGCTGTCGAGGAGCGTGTTCACGATCCCATACAGGGGATGGTAGATCCACTGCCACACGATGGCCACGACCACCAGGGGAAGCACGAACGGGAGGAAGTAGAGGGTTCTGAACACGATGGACCCGCGCGCCCCGCTCCACACGAGGAGCGCCTCGAACAACCCGAGTACGACGGGCGAGATCGTCCCGAGGATCACCCAGATGATGTTGTTGACGAACGCCTTCAGGGCGGCCGCTTCGCCGAATATCCTCGCGTAGTTCGACAGCCCTACCCAGTCTTTGTCTGCCGTTATCCCGTCCCAGTTCGTGAAGCTGAGGTAGATCGTGTTGAGGAACGGATAGATCATGAAGACCAGGTAGATCAGTAGCCCGGGGGCGATAAAGAGGACGGCGTAACGCGCCTGCTGACGGCGCACGGC
>DATACV010000377.1:0-6898 GCA_036258875.1 Rubrobacteraceae bacterium | reverse complement strand
CGCGTACTCCCCGAGGGCCCGAGTGAGGGCGTTCGTCTCCGGGGTGGTCGCCGGGAAGCCGCCTGTGAGCGTTACGTTCAGGCCGGCGAGCAAGAAGAACATCCCGAGCGTGGTTATGAGCGAGGAGACGCCGAGGTAGACAGTGATCACGCCGTTTATCAGGCCGACTAGCGCGACGGCGAGCAACCCGACGATGACCGCGAGCGGCAACACCAGGAAGAGCCTCTCGTAGGCCAGGTACATCACGATCGGCGCGAACGCGAAAGACTGGCCGACCGAGAGGTCTATCTCGCCGCAGATGAGCAGCAGGCACAGCGCCGAAGCGATGACCACGTAGGGCACGGCGAACCGGGCGAGCGAGAGGATGTTCTGCTCCGAGAGAAAGGCCGAGTTCGCCGCCTGGAAATAGAGCGCCAGCCCCGCGAGGACGATGAGGATACTCACCTCCCGCACCCGGACCAGGCTGTCGACCAGCCTGCCGCCGAGCCCGCGCTCCTGAGCCCCCGGCGTCTCTTGCGCGGTGGTCTCGCTCAAGTCGCCTCCTCCCGCTCGCCGCGAGTACTCCTACGCTTGCGCCTCCACTATCTTCTGCTGCTCCGAGTCCCCCTCGAAGCGCGACTCGGTCTGGAGGTAGCGGTCAACTGTCTCCGGGGTCACGAAGATGAGGCCCGTGTTCGTCTCCGCCGGCCCCGTGACCCCACCCGAGAGGTTGTAGAGGTAGAGCTGCATGACCGGGAAGAAGCCCTGCAGGTAAGGCTGCTGGTCTATGGTGAAGTCTATGTGCCCGGCCTTCATGAGCTGCAGGATCTCGGGCAGGAGGTCGTAGCCGCCGGCCCTCACCCCCTGCTCGTGCAGCCCGAACTGCTCCATGACCTGCGCAACGCCCTGGGTGCTCCCCGCGTCGACGGCGAACATCCCGGCAACGTCCTTGTGGCCGTTGTACCAGGCCTCGATCCTCGACCTCTCCTCCGGCAGCTCGGCCCCCGTGGTTACCTGCTGGATCTCGATGTTCGCCCCGGAGTCCTCTATGGCCTGCCTCGCGCCGTCTATCCGCGGCTGGATGTTGAGCTGGCCCGGCGTCGCTATAAAGAGCGCCACAAGCCCCTCCCCGACGAGGTCCACGATCCTGTTCCCCATCTCCACGCCGGACTGGAAGAGGTCCTGTCCCACATAGGCGAGCGCAGGGTTCGTCCCCGGCCCCTCGCCGTTGGCGTTGTACGCGATGACCGGGATGCCCTGGTCGAGGGCGTTCTGGATCGGGTCGTTGAACGCCTCGGGATCCACAACCGAGACCGCGATCCCATTGGCATCACCGGAGATTGCCGAGTTCATCGCATCGACCATCTCCCTTACGACCGAGGTCTCGGACCCCGTCCACTGCGACGTCGTCCCCAACAGCGCCTGTGCGTCCTCGATGCCGTACTGCGTCGGTACGAAGAACGGGTTCGTCGTCACGTGGTTGACGAAGACGAAGTTCCACTCCGGCGTATCCGGGAAGTTGCCGCCCGACCCGCCTGACCCCCCGCCGCCCTGGCTCGCCTGCTGCGCCGCCTCCTGCCTGCAACCGCCGAGCAATAATCCCGCGGACGCGAGCGCGCTCGCCGCCAGAAACTGGCGACGCCCCAGCCGGTAACTACCTATCCCGTTTTCCTTCATCCACTTACCCCTGTCTTCCAGGCCGTCATCCGGCACCTTTCCCACGGCGCATTGTCATACCAATTTCGGTTCGTGTCAAGCTGGTCTCCGGCTCTACTGCGGCCTCTCGACCTGCTCCCACCACAGTCCCATGCGGGCCGTGGTGCCGCCGTCCACGTAGATGACCTGCCCCGTGACGAAGTCCGCGGCGTCGGAGGCGAGGAAGGCGGCCGTAGGGGCGACGTCCTTCGGGTAGCCGATCCTGCCGGCCGGGACGAGGGTGTTGCCGAACTCGGTGGTGTAGCCGGGGGTGTCGAAGTAGCGGGGGACCTCTATGAGGCCGGGGCCTATGGCGTTGACCCTGACGCCCCGGTCGGCGAGCTCGATGGCCAGCTCTCGGGTGAAGGCGTTGATGGCGCCCTTGGTGGCGGCGTAGGCCGCGTGGCGCGGGAAGCCCGCGAAGCCGTGGATCGAGGTGATGTTGATGATGGAGCCCCCGCCTGCATCGAGCATGAAGGGGACGGCCCTGCGGGCGCAGAAGAAGTAGCCCTTCATGTTCAGGTCGAGCATCTCGTCGTAGGTGGCCTCGTCGGTCTCCAGGAAGCCGAGCGCGCGGGTGACGCCCGCGTTGTTTACGAGGACGTCGAGGCCGCCAAGAGAGCTCGCCGCCTGCTCGACTACGCGCTCGCACTCGCTGACCCTGCTCAGGTCGCCCTGGACGGTCGCGGACCTCCTGCCGGAAGCCTCGATCTCCCTTACCGTCTCGTCAGGCTCGCTGTGTGCGTAATGGACTGCCACGTCGGCGCCGCATCGGGCGAGCTCTATAGCGATCCCCTGCCCGATGCCCATACCCGCGCCCGTGACCAGCGCCCTCTTGCCCGAGAGGTCGATCATCGGTCCGCCTTCCGGGTGGTCTCGCGCTTCTCCCAGCCCTCGGCGAACAGGTTGAAGTGGACGTCCTTCTTGGGGTTGGCGGCGATGACCTCCTCGTCAAGCTCGACGCCGAGGCCGGGGCCTCTGGGCAGCTCGAAGTAGCCGTCCACGACCTCGGGGAGGCCGGGGGCTGTCTCGCGCACCCAGGGGTCGGCGAAGTCGTTGAAGTACTCCTGGATCTTGAAGTTCGTAGTGCAGGCTGCCAGGTGGAGTGCGGCGGCCGTGTTGATCTGACCTCCGACGTTGTGCGGCGCGATGGTCACGTAATAGGCGTCGGCCCACGCTGCGAGCTTCTTGGTCTCCAGGAGCCCCCCGATGTGGCTGATGTCCGGCTGTATGACGTCCGCCGCCTGCAACTCGAAGACCTCGCGGTACTCGAGCCGCTGGTGGATGCGCTCTCCCGTGGCGACGGGGATACCCCCGGGGATACCCTCAGCTGCCTTCTTGAGCGCCTTCAGGTTCACCGGCGGTACGGGCTCCTCGACCCACCCGAGCCCGTAGGGCTCCATCATCTTCGCCATCTCGATGGCGGTAGCCGGCGAGAAGCGGCCGTGCATCTCGAGCAATATCTCCGGCTCCGGCCCAATAGCGTCTCGCACCGCCTCGACCAGCGCAACGGACCGGAGCTTCTCGTCCCTTTCCATCTCGTAGTGGCCTGGCCCGAACGGGTCGAGCTTGAGAGCTTTGTACCCTCTCTCGACGACCTTCTGCGCGGCGGCGTGGAACTCCTCGGGGGTGCGCTCGACGCGGTACCAGCCGTTGGCGTACGCCTTTACCCTGTCGCGCACCGGCCCGCCGAGGAGGTTGTAGACGGGCTGGTCGAGGGCCTTCCCGACTATGTCCCAGCACGCCGTCTCGAAGGCGGCTATACCCGAGCTCATCACCTCGCCGGCGCGCGAGAAGTCGTCGCGGCCCATCTTCTTGACGAGGTCCTCGATCTTGAACGGGTCGTGGCCGACGACGTGCCGAGGGCCCGCCTCCGCCAGATACCCCACCAGTGCATCCGTATGGTTGACCATGCGCGCCTCGCCGAGGCCCGTCAGGCCCTCGTCGGTGTGCAGCCTCACGATGGTCAGGTTGCGCCAGTCCGTGCCGACGACGAAGGTCTCTACGTCCGTGATCTTCATGCGCTTACCTCGCTCCTCTCCACGGGTACGCCGGGGAACGCAGCACCCTTCTCGGTAGCCTTCGCCTCCGGGTAGTAGCGCTCGAGCATGGAGAGGGCGATCTGGGCGCGCCGCACCCTCTCCCTGCCGAGGGCGACGGCCGTCGCCTCCAGGTGCGTGCCGCTCGGGTAGATGTTGGGCGCGTTCCTCAGGCCCGCCTTGACGAAGACGGGGGAGGCGACCCGCACCAGCTCAGGCACCTCGTAGTGCCTGATGAAGCCGCCGAAGTCGTCGGGGACCTCGACGTAGACGTCGAGCGGCAGATCGGCTGCGGCCCGGATCGCCGCCAGCTGCGCGAGGGTGAGGTCCGTCGGCGTATTGTACGTTCCTGCCCCCAGACCCTCCATGGCCTTCACCGCGGCGGCGTTCGCCGCGGAGAGCTGCACGGAGACCTTGACTACCAGGTCAGACGGCAGCTCGCCCTTCTCCTTGAGGTCCCTGATCACCCACATCAGGCCCGCGTCGGCGATGAGCACGCCTCGCAGCCCCAGGGACACGCCGCGCAGCACGTCCTCCAGGGCGTAGGCGAGCTGGTCCTGCCCCCTGTGCTGCGCACCGAGGACCTTGCCCGCCCCCGACACAACCGTCGCCCCGGTCTCCCACGAGGCGCGCGGCCCCACGAAGAGCGAGAGCTCGAGCCCGGCCTCGCGCGCCATCGCGCACATCTCGAGGATCTCGGCGTCCGTGAGCAGCATTATCCCCGAGCCCTGCGATACCCTGTGGAGCTGTACTCCCCGCCTCCGCGCTTCATCGAGTACCGCCTCGAGCACGCGCGGTCCCTCGACGCTCGGGATCTCGACGCGGTACTGGGCGCCGTCCGGAAACCGCTTGCTCGAGTCCGGCAGCTCCGCCAGGTCGCGGGCTGGCAGCCCCAACCCCGAGAGCAACTCTCTAGACTTCATACCTCTCCCCTATCTCTTCGTCGAGCATGCCCTCCGCGAGGGCGGCCTCGATGTCTCTGGCAGTGTTCCCGAGGTGGACGCGCATCCCCTCTCGCGCCCTCTCGGCGTCCCCGGCCTCCACGTGATCCAGGATCTCCTCGTGCTCCCGCAGGGCCCGCAGGGCGCTGCCGGGCCGCGAGGCGCTCACCCGGCGGCTCGCCCTCAGCAACTCCACGACGGGGTCCAGCATGGTGAGGAGCACCTCATTACCCGTGCTGCGCGCCAGCAGCGCGTGGAACTCGACGTCCGCGTCGACGTACCCCTCGGGCGCGTCTATGAGCTTTTCCATCCTGTCCAGCTGGTCGCGCATCCCACGCACGTCTTCCGCTCCGGCCCTCGCGGCGGCGAGGCCGGCGACCTCTACCTCCAGGATCTTGCGCATCTCCAGCAACTCCCACAACACCTTCGGCCTGACGCGCAGCAAGAGCCCCAGAGTGTCCCGCACCGCCCGCGTGCTCCCCCCGCTCACCACCGCGCCCCTGCCGTGCTCGATGCTTATGAGGCCCCGCGCCTCCAGGAGGTTCAACGCCTCGCGGACCACCGTGCGGCTTACCCCCAGACGACCCACGAGCTCGCGCTCCGGCGGAAGACGCTCCCCCCGGCTCAGCCCGCCGGAGACGACCATGTCCAGGAGCTGATCCGCCGCCCTGTCCCTCAGCCTGGTGCGCCCACCGCCCTCACTCACCCCGCGACATTGTCATACCAATCGGGAGACTTGTCAAATACGGTACGGGGCTCTGGTACCATCGCGTGGATCGGCGGAACCGGGGAGGTTGGCGCGGCGGATCTGGAGTTCTGGTTCGAGTTCGGGAGCACGTACTCCTACCTCTCGGCCCTCAGGATCGAGGATGCGGCCGAGGCGGCGGGCGTGCCGGTCGTCTGGGTGCCGTTCTTGCTGGGGCCCATCTTCGCGCAGCAGGGCTGGGACGACTCGCCCTTCAACCTCTACCCCGCGAAGGGCAGGTACATGTGGCGGGACCTGGAGCGTTTGTGCGGCCGGTACCGCATCCCGTTCGCGAAGCCCTCGCGCTTCCCGAGGAGCGGCCTGCTCGCGGCGCGGGTGGCCTGCCTCGCCAAGGCCGCGTCCGAGCCCTGGCTTCCCGAGTTCGTGCGGGCGGTCTTCAGGGCCAACTTCGCCGAGGACCGCGAGATCGGAGACCCGGCGGAGGTGTGTTCGATCCTCGACTCGCTCGGTCTGCCCGGCGGGCGGCTCGTCGAGCAGGCCCAGGCGCCCGAGAACAAGCTGCGCCTGCGCGAACAGACGCGGCGGGCCGGGGAGCGTGGGATCTTCGGCGCTCCGAGCTTTATCGTCGGCGGCGAGCTCTTCTGGGGGAACGACCGCCTGGAGGACGCCCTGGCGTGGGCCAGCTACCGGGCCTGATCGAAGATAGAGCTCAGAGATCGGCGCTCCACGTTTCCTCCCGGGAAACGCGCGAAAGATCACTCATTTGGGGGATACGCTGCCCGACTCTCGTTCGCTACCCTTGAGGCCGCAATAGGCAGTCAAACGTGAGTTGAGAGGAGATACGGGGATGGTCGGCAAACTGTTGGGCAGGGATGAAGTCTATGCGGCGCTGGTGCTCGCACTCTCGGGTTACGCGATGTTGGCGGTAGCCAGAGGAGAGGGGCCTCTCGCGCGCGAGAATGTAGTGGCCAGGGTCCTGCCCGACCCGGTTGCCGGAGTAGCGGCGGGCATCCATCGCTCCTCCACCGTCACGGCTCCGCGCCGGGAGGTCGCGCGGGGCGCCGCGTGAGGCGTGGCGCCAGAAGGGAAGCAGAGACCGGGCCGGGGAAGGTCCGCACATCGAGATCCGAAGGGAGAGGTCATGACCGACATGATCGCCAAGGAAGAGCTACCCTACGTGATCGCCAGGGAAAAGCTCCCTCACGGCAAGATCGCGCACAGGTTCGAAGGGTATCGCTACGGCGACGTGAACGTCTCGTTCTTTCTGGTGGATAGCCCGCCCGGTAAGGGTGCGAAGCTGCACACCCATCCCTACGAGGAGGTATTCATCACGCTCGAGGGTGAGGCCACCTTCACCGTCGGCGGCGCCACCATCGTGGCTAGCGCCGGCCAGATCGTGGTGGCGCCGGCGGGCGTGCCCCACAAGTTCGTCAACTCAGGGACGGGGACGCTGAGGCAGGTCGACATCCATCCGAGCGGACGCATCGAACAAACCGACATCCCTGAGGACGAGTGACCACCTGATAGGCCAGGTCTTG
>DATACV010000376.1:0-1807 GCA_036258875.1 Rubrobacteraceae bacterium | reverse complement strand
GCTGATGGGAACGGTACGGCTCACGACCGCGCAGGCGCTGGTCCGCTTCTTGGCGAGCCAGTACGTCGAGCGAGACGGCGTCGAGCGGCGCCTGTTCGCGGGTTGCTTCGGCATCTTCGGGCACGGCAACGTCGCGGGCGTAGGACAGGCGCTGCAGCAGTACGCTTGCGACCTCACCTACTACCAGGCCCGCAACGAGCAGGCGATGGTTCACACCGCCACCGCCTACGCCCGCCAGAAGAACCGCCTCCAGACCCTGGCCTGCACCTCCTCGATAGGCCCCGGCGCCACCAACATGGTAACCGGCGCTGCCCTGGCGACGATAAACCGCCTCCCCGTGCTGCTCCTGCCCGGCGACGTCTTCGCCACGAGAGGCCCCGACCCGGTCCTCCAGCAGCTCGAGGCGCCGCACGACGGCACCCTCTCGGTGAACGACTGCTTCCGGCCGGTCTCGAAGTACTGGGACCGCGTGAACCGGCCCGAGCAGCTCATCCCCGCGGCCCTGGCCGCCGTGCGCGTCCTCACCAACCAGGCGGAGACTGGCGCCGTTACCCTGGCCCTGCCCCAGGACGTGCAGGCCGAAGCCTACGACTACCCCGAGGAGTTCTTCGAGAGGCGTGTCTGGCGCGTGGGACGCCCGCTGCCGGAGAGGGGGTCGCTGGAGCGCGCGGCGGCCCTGATCCGGGACTCCAGAAAGCCCATGATCGTGTCGGGCGGGGGCACCATCTACTCCGAGGCCACCGGAGCCCTCAGGCGGTTCGCCGAGCAGACCGGTATACCCGTGGGCGAGACGCAGGCGGGCAAGGGCTCGTTGCCCTACGATCACCCGTGCTCTCTGGGCGCGGTGGGCGCGACCGGCACCTTCGCCGCCAACCGCGTGGCTGCCGAGGCCGACCTCGTCATCGGGGTAGGCACCCGCTGGACTGACTTCACCACAGCCTCCAAGACGGCCTTCCAGAACCCCGACGTGCGCTTCGTCAACGTGAACGTAGCCGACTTCGACGCCCACAAGCACGCCGGGCTTCCCCTGGTGGGCGACGCCCGCGCCACGCTCGAGGCGCTCGCCGAGTTGCTCGCCGGCTACGAGGTCGGGCGCGAGTACAGGGAGCAGAGCGAACGCCTGAACAGGGAGTGGGACACGGAGGTAGAGCGTCTCTACACCCTGGAGCACGGGCCGCTGCCGGCCCAGAGCGAGGTCCTGGGGGCGGTGAACTCGTTCTCCGATCCCAGAGACGTGGTAGTGTGCGCGGCTGGCTCGATGCCAGGCGACCTGCACAAGCTGTGGCGCACCCGCGACCCGAAGGGTTACCACGTCGAGTACGGCTACTCGACGATGGGGTACGAGATCGCCGGCGGCCTCGGCGTGAAGATGGCCGACCCTTCGCGCGAGGTCTACGTCATGTGCGGCGACGGCTCCTACCTGATGATGAACGCAGAGATCATCACCTCCGTCCAGGAGGACTACAAGCTCACCATAGTTCTCGTGGACAACTCGGGGTTCTCCTCTATCGGGGCCCTCTCGCGCTCGGTCGGCTCGCAGGGCTTCGGCACCCAGTACCGCTACCGCAAGAACGGCTCCATCGGTCTGGACACCGAAGAAGACCCCGGAGAGGTTCTGCCCGTGGACCTCTCCGCCAACGCCGAGGCCCTCGGTGCCCACGTTATGCGGACGGGGAGCGTGGCCGAGCTAAAGGACGCCCTCGCGCAGGCCAAAGAGGTCGAACGCACCACCGTTGTCTACGTGCCCGTGGACCGCTACGAGGGCGTCCCGAGCTACGAGTCGTTCTGGGACGTGCCGGTCGCGGAG
>DATACV010000375.1:0-17458 GCA_036258875.1 Rubrobacteraceae bacterium | reverse complement strand
TTCGCCGAAGCTGCGTCCCACGGCGAGGTGGTCGTCAACGCCACCGCCGGCGCCGTCTCGCTCGAGGCGCTCGAGCGGGCGGGCGAGGAAAACCTGAGCGGCAAGGTCCTGATGGATATCTCCAACCCTTTGGACTTCTCGAAGGGCATGCCCCCTACGCTCTCGGTGGTGAACACCGACTCGCTGGGCGAGCAGATCCAGCGGAGGTTCCCCGAGGCGAAGGTGGTCAAGACATTGCACACCATGAACGCCCGGCTCATGTTCGATCCTGCCCGGCTCGCAGGAGGCGACCACACCGTATTCGTGAGCGGCGATGCCCCGGAGGCCAAGGCCGCCGTCGCCGACCTCCTCCGGAGCTTCGGCTGGCGCGACATCGTAGACCTCGGGGACATCACAACCGCGCGGGGCACCGAGATGATGCTGCCGGTCTGGGTGCGGCTCTTCGGCGCTCTGGAGAAGCCCCTCTTCAACTTCAAGATCGTCCGGTGAAGCCACCCAAAGATCTCTACGAGGCGCTCGGAACGGCGAGGGGGGCCTCCCAGGAAGACATCCGCATAGCGCACCGGAAGCTCGTGCGCGAGCATCACCCCGACGCCAACCCCGGCGACCCCACCGCCGAGGAGCGCTTCAAGGAGGTACAGCACGCCTACGAGGTCCTCTCGGACCCGAAAAAGAGACGGCAATACGACGAGAGGCTCGGCGCCTTCTCCGGAGGAACTTCCCGCGGGGCACGCCCGGGCACCCGCGCGAGGCCCGCCGAAGAGACGGCCGCGTCCGCGGACCTCTCCGACCTCTTGCGCAGGCTGGTTGTCCTCTCGAGCGCGGTTCGGGGCGGGAGCAGTGCGGACACCTCCCGGGCGCGGGGCGAGCAGCTGGCGCATCTCGCCAGATCGCTCGGCCTGAACATCACCCGCCTCTCGAAGAGCCTTGGCGAGAGCCTGAAGACGGGTTCCGCTGTCGACCCCGAGAGCGGCGGGTCAAGGGAGAAACCGTCCGGTGCAGGCACCCCTCCCCGGCAAAAGCGGGTGAAGCTCAAGGGGAGGCGCGCCAAGGAGAAGAAGGTGAAGGGCCCGAAGGCGCGGAGAAGGAGAAGGAGCAGTTGAGGCAAAGAAGTTCCCGGAGGCGGGCGCGAGACCGCTCTCGTTGGGGATGACGCAACCGGGCTCGGGCCCGTACAACCTCATCGAGGACAGACCTTCTTTGCGGTCTTTCGCCTCCTGGCAGGTCGCGAAGCGGGCTCGCCTCGACCCCCGTGGGTCAGGTGACGCGTTGCCCGATCGGGTAGCTGCCGCCGGGTAGCATGGCCTCAGCCCGAAGCCGCAGGGGAGGCCGAAGGCGACGCGGTGGGGCTGGCGGTTGGCCAAGGGGAACTGTCGGGTTGGGGCTCCGCCACCCTCTGCGACGAGATCTGCTCGTCGAGCTTCCACCGCCCGCCCTCTTTCAGGAGGCTCCACACGATGACGAAGCGCGGGGTGCCGGTGTTGTCTACGAAGGAGACGTCCACCGTGGCGGTGGACGTCGTCCCCAGCACCTGGTCGACCTGCAGGGAGTGGATGGTGGAGCCGCGTATGTCGTAGGACCGCTCGCCCTCGATCCAGCTGGTCGCGTCGTGTTGGCTCCTGAAGGTGGGACCGAAGTAGGAGTAGGCCTCATCGAAGCTCCCCGCCCCAATAGCCTCGTAGTGACCCCGGACGGCGACCGCGACCGCAGCCTCCTCGCTCGATTCCTCGCCTGAAGGGCCGCGCTGGGCGGCGGTCGAGCCGGATTCTTGACTCCCGCCAGGGTTGTCAGTATCAGGTGGCCCGACGCTGGTCGTGAGGTAGACGTAGGAATTCGCATCCAGCGTAGTTTCCGATGGAGGGTCTTGCTTCATGATCACGCCCGCGGGCACCGTTTCGCTCGGCGCCTCCTCCACTCCGCCGAGGAGGAGATTCGCCTCCTCCAGTCTGCTTTCTGCCTCCGGATAGCTGAGGCCCACGACGTCCGGGACCCTTGCGACCTTCGGAGCCTCACCGACCGTAAGGAGGATCTTCGAGCCCTTCTCCGCCTCCTTCCCAGCCGGCACCGACTGCTCGAGCACCCTGCCGACATCCCCCTCGGGGCTCTCTTGAGGTCGGACCTCCACCCTGAAGCCGGCCTCCGTGAGGCGCTGCCTAGCTTCGGGCTCGGGCAGACCCCCCACGCCAGGAACCTCGACCTCCTCCGGACCCGAGGGCCCTTGCGCGGCTCTCCCTGGCGGTCCCTCGGGCTCACCTCCCAGGATCTCGGGGAACCCGGCTGCGCCACTATCTCGCAGCAGGTTCCAGCCCGCCGCGCCGCCTACGGCACCGAACAGCGCGAAGAGCGCGAGAGCCGCGAGGATCAAGAACCGCCTCCGCCTCGTGCGCCCGGCGGTACTGACGGGCGCAGGTGCCGGGGGAGCCGTGGCTCCGGTAGCCTCATCCCCCGCCGGGACGGCGGGAGACAGACCGTCCCGTACCCGCCCGAGTTCTGCGGCAAGCCGGGTCGCGCTCCCGTAGCGGTCCTCGGGATCCGTCGCCAGAAGCCTCATGACGAGCGCGTCCACGATCTCGGGAACTTCGGGGTCGACCTCCCTCGGGCGACGTGGCAGCCCGCGCGCGTGCTCGACAGGCACCTCCCATGGGGTCTCGACCGCGTAGGGCACGGTGCCGGTGAGCATCTCGTAGAGGACGACGCCCAAGGAGTACAGGTCGCTCGCCGCTCCCACCCGCTCGCCCGCCGCCTGCTCGGGGGACATGTACTTTACGCTCCCGAGTATGTCCCCGAGATCGGAGACGGTGGTCGCCTCCGCGGCACGGGCTATGCCGAAGTCCGCGACCTTCACGTGGCCCGAGTCGGTGATGAGGATGTTGCGCGGCTTGATGTCGCGGTGTATGACGCCCCGATTGTGGGCCGCTTCCAAAGCCTCGGCGATCTGGAGCGCCACCTCCACCACCGTTCGGGGCGAGAGCGTCCCCTCGGCCTTGATCCGATCCTTTAGGGTACCGCCGGGGAGGTACTCCATAGCTATGTAATACGTCCCGTCGCCCGTCTCGCCCCAGTCGAAGACGGGGACTATGTGCGGGTGGGAGAGCGACGCTGCGCTGCGGGCCTCGCGCCTGAAGCGCTCGACGAGCTCTGCGTTTTCGCCGTAGCGGGCCTTCAGCACTTTGAGGGCCACGTCCCTGTCGAGGACAGCATCGTGGGCCAGGTAGACGTGCGCCATGCCTCCGCTGCCCACCAGGTCCCGGAGCTCGTACCTCTCGTCGATGAGATTCTTCCCCATAAAGCAGATCACACCCTTCGGGCGTTTAAGCCGAGCGGCTCGGCCGCGAAGTCCTCAGGAGTTTCCCCACTCGCCTCGGTTGCTGTTCGATAATAGTCTACCCCTCCAGGGTAAAGGGACGGCGACACTTCGGTAACGGTTCGGTAACGCCTCCGGGGACGTCCGAGACCTTCGCGCCCGCACGAAAGCGCGCCGTCGGTAGCGACCGCGCACCCCGGCGAGATAGACTGAAGGCGTGGCAAAAAAAGCAAGGCTCTCAGACCCGCAGAGACGCCGCGCGGAACGGATCGCGCGGGAGAGAGGCCTCACCTGCCCCGGCTGCGGCTCCACCGAGCCGGCGCCGGGGGACGAGGCTCAATCGCACCCGGGCGGCGGCGCCGACATCGCGATGCGGTGCCTGAACTGCGAGAGCGCCTCGGAAGTGACCCTCGTGCTCTCCCCCGAGGAGGCGGAAGCGCTCGGCCTCGGGCGCGCGCTGAGGGACCCTTCAGGAGGCACTGAGAGCACCCCACGGTAGGGGAGGCTAGGAAAGCTCCCGGAAGGTTGTCGACCCCGATCCCGATCGGCCCGCAAGGTAGGCGGGGCCCAGGCAGCGAGAGGAGACGACGCCCATGGACGCGACGAGGACGGCCGCAGGAGCGGGAGGGCTACGCCTGGCGCACCTGCCGACCCCCTCGAGCCGCTCGAGCGCCTCGGTCGCGAGCTTGGCGGGCCGAGGATCTGGGTCAAGCGCGACGACTGCACGGGGCTCGCCGGCGGGGGGCAACAAGACGCGCAAGCTCGAGTTCTTGCTGGGCGACGCCCTCGAGCGGGAGGCCGACACGGTGCTGACCGCCGGGGCGGTGCAGTCCAACCACGCCCGCCAGACCGCCGCGGCTTGCGCGAGGCTGGGCCTGCGGTGCGAGTTGTTCCTCACGGAAGCCGCGTCTGGTCGAGGCGAAAGCTACGGGCGCTCGGGCAACGTGCTGCTCGACCGCGTGCTCGGCGCGAAGGTCCATACCCTCCCGAGCTCCTCCGACGCAGGTGCGGCGATGGAGGAACGCGCCGAGGCTTTGCGCGGGGAGGGGCGGCGGCCGTACGTAATCCCGGTCGGCGGGTCGAACGCCGTGGGCGCCCTGGGATACGTCGAGTGCGCGGGCGAGCTCTTCGCCCAGGCGGACGCGATGGGTCTCGCGATCAACGCGGTGGTCCACGCGAGCGCGAGCCACGGTGCAGGGAATTTAGAGAGCTGCCGGACCTGGATTCGAACCAGGACTAACTGATCCAGAGTCACTCTCGATACGTTCATGACTGTTGCTGAGTGTTCTTAGAACAGCTTATCTAAGCCGTTTGGTCCTCTAGAGCGTTTCTGGATGTTCAGGGATGTCTCTGGCGGGTTGGTGTACTAATTGGTGTAGTACCCAGCGTATGGAAGCTGTACCCTACCTACTCGCTTTTCCAGTGGACCGGACATCACGCCGGGACGAGGCGTCCGATCTTACCCGCCTCCTCCGCGAACCAGAGCGCGCCGTCTGGGCCGGCGACGATGCCGTGGGGTTCCGACCCGGCGGTGGGTATGGCGTATTCCGAAACTTCGCCCGTCACGGTGATCCTCCCGATGTGGTTGCTTCCCCACTGCGTGAACCACAGTGCCCTGTCGGGCCCCGCGGCGATCGCGTGCGGGCGAGCACCCTGAGTATGGAGCGGGTACTCGGTGATCTGCCCGGTCGTGGTTATGCGTCCGATCCGGTCGGCCATTATCTCCACGAACCATAAGGCCCCATCCGGCCCCGCTACGATACCCACCGGCCCGGCCTTGTCCGTGGGCAACGCGTACTCCACGACCTCCCCAGATAGCGCGATTCTTCCGACGGCATCGCGCGAGTTCTCTGTGAACCACAGAGCGCCGTCGGACCCCGCCACTATGAAAGAGAGACCCGCCTCGGGTGTCGGAAGCAGGTATTCTGCAAAAGCGCCTTCGGTCGTGATCCTCCCTATCCGGTTCGCGCCCATCTCCGTGAACCACAGAGCGCCGTCCGGCCCCGCCGTGATCCCGAACGGGCCCGCCTCCGGCGTCGGGAGGGAATACTCATCGACGGAGCCGTCCCCCGAGATCCGACCGATATTATTGCCCCGATGCTCCGTGAACCACAGCGCTCCATCCGGCCCCGCGGTGATTATCGCCGGTCCGGCGTCCGCGGTCGGGAGGGGATGCGCGGAGACCTCGCCCTCCGTGGTGATCCTCCCGATTCGTTCGCCATGCATCTCGGTGAACCAGAGCGCGCCGTCCGGCCCCGTGGCGATGCCATAGGGTCCCGAAACCTCGTCGGGTAGCGTATATTCTTCGATCATGACACGTCTTTCGGGGTCTTTCACTCGACACCTCCACGCAGAACAAGACGTTTTCGGCGACTTGTGCGCACCGTGTGTTGTCGTGAGGTCATCGGCACGTAACACCTCCAATAGGTAGCCGCTATCGAACGCGATCGGTGGAGCGCTACCTTGCCGTACGATTCTCCCGGAATTATGTGGTCCTCCCTACACCCTTGCGTTCGTAGAACCGAGACTCCGTGACAAGCGCCATTTCTATGGCCGCGGCGCTTCAGTGGCCTGATCGCCGACGCGCTCATCCTGGTCCCTCGTAGTCTTCGGGCACATGCCACCCTCGGTAAGGGGACTCCCGCAACGAGCGGTCGAGCAGGAAGGCGCGCAAGTTCGCCATGTAGCGCTCCGGCTCGTCCTGATAGGCGTTGTGCCCTGAGCCGTCCAGGTAGAGAAGCCGGGCGACTGGTAAGGCCCTCAGGTACTCCCGGGCGGAGGACCACGAGAGGTAGTCGCAGCGTCCCTTGATCACGAGGGTGGGTATCTCCTGCCCCTCGAGCTCAGGCAGGAAGTCTTCGTGCGGCTCCCTCGTGGCCGACTGTGGGTACTGGTTGGCGTAGAAGCCCAAGCCGTGGAGCTCAGGCCCGGGCGGTTTGTCGCGGCAGTGGAGAGCCGGCCTCGTCCTGTTGTAGACGTGGTCCTGCCTGGCGTCCATCTCGGGGTCGTCGGCGAAGGCGTGGGCTGCGTCGGGGCTGACCTGCAGTAGAGCGTAGGCGAGCATCGGTCGGGGAGGCAAGAGCAGGCTGTAGACGCCAAGCTTCTGCCAGGTGTCGAGGCGGTAGACCATGCTCGCCCCGCCAGCAGAAGGCGAGGGGTCCTCGGGGGAGGAGAGGACCATCTTCGAGACGTGCTCCGGGTGGGAAGCGGCGTAGGCAGCGGCGATCGCGCCGCCGTGGGAGTGGCCGATAAGGATAACCTGCTCGCCTCCGATCCTCTCGCGGATGGCCTCGAGATCCGCGACGTCTCGCTCCAGGGTGTAGCCGCGCGGATCGGAGAGCCTCGAAGAGAGGCCCGAGCCGATCTCGTCGTAGACGTAGACGTCGAAGCCGTCGCGGGCGAGCCCGCCGAAATACTCCGAGTCGCCCTTCATGTCCGGCACTCCCGGGCCGCCGTGGAGGAAGATGACGGGCGCTTCCCTGGCGCGGCCCTCGGCGTCCACTCGGATGTAGGCGATCCGGGAGCCGGTCGGGAGCTCCCAGAAGCGCTGCCCCTCGGTGGGGGTGGGAGGCAGGCGCGGGTCGCCCATCGGGAGCAACGCCGTCCACGCGAAGAGGCCCACTACCGCGACGGTCCCGGCGCAGAAGAGGACCGCGCGGGCACGCCGCCTCCGGGAGGTTGCTATCCCGCGCGTGGCGAGCAGCAACCCGAGCAGGAAGGCCGTACAGAAGACGAGGAGACCCGCCAGCAGGAACAGGGGCGGCCGCGCCGTGATGGTGGCAGCGCCGAGGAGCGCGCCGAGCCCTGCTGATGCTCCGACCAGTGCCGCCACTAGGACGAGGACGGCGCGAACCATCACAGCGAGCGTCCTCATCTCGGTACTGTCAAGTTCATCTGGCGAATACAAGGGATCATCCGATCGTAGGTCACTCCAGCCACCGCGCCATCGGTTCTGTTGGCCACACCATATCCCTGCCGCGGCCCTTGTTCGCCTTTGGAGACGCCCCAGACATACGCTCTTTCGCAGCCCCGCGTAGCATCTCTTCATGGTGCTGCATCCGTGTCAAGGAATCCATTGCCTCCGGCGCTACACGAACTCCGAGTGGACGTCGTCGATGGAGTAGATCATCGATCTGTCGCTGCCGTGGAGCCTGATGAACCGCTCGAAGTAGGTCCGCAGTGCCTCGCGGTACCCCAGTCGTCCTTCGACAAGCCACTCTGTTGCCCGAACCAACTCGTCGAGGTCCGCGAGTATGCGCTCGCGGCTCATGGTGGGCGTGCGCGGTCCCTCGCCGTCTTCATCCTCTTCGAGCACCGGCAACTCCCCGAACCGCGAGTAAGGGGGGAAGCGGTCGGGATCGGGGAGCAGCGAGTAGAACGGCACCCCGTTGAAGAAGTACTCCGGCCAGCGCCCCCCGGAGATCGTGAGCCACGGGGTGCCGACCGCAAGAGCTGCCATCCCGAAGCCGCTGTGCGGCGAGACGAGCACGTCGCACGCCTCCACCGCCGCGAGCTGGTCCAGGAGCGGCACATCGAAGAGGTTCGCCGTCCTCGGGCAGGCTTCCAGCAGGCGCCGAACCTCGGCCTCGTCGGTGCTGGTGCTGGTGCGTCCGTCCGCGCCCAGCTTGCCGACCAGGCAGAACGAGGCTTCGGGGAAGCGGCGCGACAGGGCCTTTAGGATGGCCTCCCAGGAAGAGGTCGAAGGATACAGCCACCTCTCGGAGCTTCCGCCCGGCAGGACGGCGATGCGCGGTCTGCCGGGGGGTACGAGATCCCGGGCACGAAAACGGTTTTCTCGCGGCGGTTCTAGACGCAGATGGGAGCGGGGGACGTAGCCCGGGGGATCGTCGCCGACCGTCGCGCGAGCCTTCCGGGCGCGGAAGTGCCGATCGGAGGCCTCGTAGTAACGGGCAAACGCGGGAACCGCCAGCAAATGCGCCTCCACGCCCCGGCGGGGGTTGTCGAGCACGTAGTCCCAATCCTCGGGCACCTCTCGCAGCGCGGCCAGGCAGTCTTCCTCGGTCAGACCGGAGGTATCTACCGGGTACCCCGGGAGCTCGACCGGGTACACCGCCTCCACGAACGGGCAAAGCTCGGCCAGTTCGGTGGGTGCCAAAGCATTGAGCACCACCGAGAGGCGGCTTTCGGGGTTTGCTTTGTGGTGACCGAGGCAGTAGTGCAGGGCTTCTATGACGTGACCCACATTGTGGGCCTCGAAGAAGTTGACCAGTATGCTCCCTGCTCCGCTGATGCGATACTTACTTTCGCCGACACCAGTGATTTGCTCCGTCATATAGCCCCTCCTTCCTGCGGCAACGTACAGAGGCTGAGTTGATTAAGGTTAACGTCACGGGTCGAGCACGCGCTTTGCGCAGCGTTCCAAACCTGCGTAGGCGCCTGGATACAAAGTGGAGTGTTCGATCATTATCAGGACTCTTTCCTGGGTGTGTTCATCAGCGGCCCGTCGTGCCAAGATCCGTCGGTCTTATGCGCTCCTGTCAAGACCACCATGTGGATGCAGATCTCCTTTAGCCTCACGTTCTAACTGCACATTCGGCGCGCCGGCTCAGGTCCCGCCCTACGCGGCGTCCCCGAAGAGCCCGTCGAGGCGCATCAGCCCGGCCTCCGCGTACCGGTACGCACCGGGGGTGCTCAGCCCGTGGGCGACGTCTTCCAGGAGCTTGCAGCGGGCGTAGAAGGCTGCCCGCTCGCGGTCGGCATCATCGAAGGCGGCCTCGTAGTCGGCCACCGTCAACCCGAAGACCTCAGGGCCGAGGTTCCGGTAGACAAGCGCAAGGTCGCGAACCGGGTCGGCGATGGCCGCGTCGGTCCAGTCGATTATCCCGGTGATCTCGCTCGCCCGAACGTCCGCCAGCACGTGCTCCGCCCCGAGGTCGTTGTGGCAGAACGCCTCGACGCAGGTTTCCGCCGGGGGAGGGCGCCCGAGAAAATTCTCGGCGGGCCGACGGGCCGCCGCGGGCACCCGCTCCGCTATCTCCCGGTAGTCCCGTTCGGCGTCCTGTAGCCAGGCCGAAAGCGGGTAGGTGTCGCGCTCCACCAGATGCCCGACCTCCTCCAGGGTAGCGCGGTGCAGGCCGCTCAAAAACCCGTCCAGGCCTGGCGCCAAGCGCGCGGGCTCGGCAACCGGGTGGTCGAGCAGGGGAAGCCCGGGAAGCCTACGGTAAGCTAGGAATCCCGCTTCGGGGTCGGCGAAGACAGGCTCCGGAACAGGCAACGTGGAGAGCTTGGCCACCGCGGCCAGCAGGTCCGCCTCTCGCCGGGTGGCATCGGCGCGGAGCGTGGGGTCGGTCTCCTTGCTCGCCCGCACTATCAGCTCGCCGTTGACCTCGTAGGCGGCGTTGTCCAACCCCTCTCCCAACCTGGCCACCGACCGTACCTCGTAACTGGGCAGGCAGCGGGCCGGCGACGCACGGATCTCGCCTCTCACGCCCGCACCTGGCAGCCCGTTTCGTACGTTTCGGGCAGGTCGCCTCTAGGTCGCACGGGCGTCGCTGTGGACGGGCTTCTTCGACGTGAGATCGAGGAGCAGTTCCGCGAGGTCATCCGGCCTCGAGAACATCGGGTAGTGGCCCGTGGGGAGCTCGGCGAAGCGCCACTCGGGTTCGGCTAGTCCGCTGAACAAGGGATCGCCGCTGGCGATCAGCTGTCGCACCTGGTCCATAGGGAAGCTGCACGCGATCCCTAGCTTGGGCAACGCTGCTCGGGCCGGGTTCTTGAGTCGCAGCGGTTGGGTAAAGGTGCCGAACGGCTGCGCGACAGCCCTGGAGGCAAGCAGCCTCAGCTGGTCGTCGTCTAGTCCTTGCAGGCTGCCGAAGTTGGTCAGCTCGTCCTGCGGCGGCATGGGCCATTTCCAGCCCTCGCCTAGCTCCCTCACCTGCTTCTCGACGTACCCTCTGGCTTCGGTGGGGTACGTGTCGATTACGGCGACGCCATCGGGGAGCGGCATAGTGTCCAGGTACACCAGTTCGGAGATGCGCTCGGGCACACCATCGGCCACACCTGTGACCACGACCCCACCGTAGCTGTGGCCCACGAGCACGACGTCGCGGAGGTCCTCGTACTGCATGAGGTTCACCACGTCGGTTACGTGGGTCTCGAGGGTGACTTCGGCAGAGGCGAGGTGGACGCGTTCGCCGAGGCCTGTGAGGGTAGCGGGGTAGGCCTCGTGTCCGTTATCTCGCAGCCACCGGGCGACTCCCCGCCAACACCAGCCCCCCAGCCAGGCGCCACCCACCAACACGTAAGTCGTCATTCGCAAAACCTCCTCAATAGACAGGATTACAGGATTATCTCGACCTCTGTCACAGGCACGTTACTCGCCCCCTTTCGCTTGCGATGCTACGGGCGGGTCGGTCCCCGCGAGGGCCGTATGATCCGGCTGTGTGCCGCTGACGGTCAGGTTGTTCGCGCCGCCCGAGAAGGCGATGTCGTAGCGGTCGGAAGCGCCGTCGTAATCGGGCGTCCGCAGTTCCAACTCATCCCCGACGACGCCGAAATGCCGTCCGTCGAAGGAGAGGTTGGTTACGCCGCCGCGCACCCGCAGGCGCGCGGCTACGCCGTCGGGGCGGTGGACGGCGACGTTGCTCGCGCCCCCACGGAGGCAGACCGGGACGGAGGCGGAAGGTTTGGGCAGTCTCAGTTCGACCCGGCTGGCGCCGCCCTCGACTTCGAAGGAGTCAAGCCCCAGCCCGCTCAGGTCGGCGGTGAGCCTGGAGACACCGCCTCCGAATTCGATCCGCCAAGGGACCCGTGCGCCAAGTACGATCTCACCGGAACGCACGCGGCAGGACCCATCCAACGGCCGGAGGCGAGGATAGCGGACGGTGACCGTGCTTCCCCTTAGCCGTACCGTCGGGACCGGTTCTTCGAAGAACCGCGCACTGTATAGGTCTTCCATCGTGGGATCAGCTCCGATCTTGAGATGGGAGGCACCCCCCACCACGACGATGCGTCCGCGACTCGTCGAACCGAGCGGAGCCCGGAACGTACCCCTCCTTGCGGGCCCGGCGCTCTTCACCTGCTTGACCTCTCTGTCGAAGCTGCCAACCCAGTACCGGAAGGCGCCACCCGAGACAAGATCCTGTGCCGGTAGAACCCCAGAAAGCCTAAGAAGGCGGAGACGGCGGCCAGAGTGTTGAATCCCATCCTGGATCTCCAGTGCCACGTCTCGAACTCCCGGGCCACCTGCTTCAAGTACTCTGCCGAATGGACTTCCGAGCCCTCGACGAACATGATCTCGTTGCGCGGCCAGAAGTAGAGCATGGAGGCCACGCCTTCGCACACGATCATGGCCAAGCTGAACAGTATCCACCACCGCGCCGTCTTCACCCGCCAGCACAGGACGAGCGCCCCGGCGCCCGTGACCCACGAGAGGAACCCCAAGGGCGGGAAGAAGTCGTTCGGGGCGCTTACACGCATGAAGTCCATCGAGAGCCCGAGGGATGCGGGCGGATCGGCGAAGACGTTCGGGTAGATCATGAACGTCTCCAGCACTATCGCGCCGAACAAGGTCATCGTTACCCACAGGTACGCGGTGACGACCGGAAACGCGAGTCTCTGTGTCTTCTTCATGACGCTCCTTTCCATGAAGTGCTTCTTCCAGGCACAGCCCCCGTCAGGGTCGCCGCACGCGCCCGATCATCCAGGCGATGGTGCCGACGATCGCGCCGAGGACGGCGCCGGTCACGAGACTGCTGAAGAAGGCGGAGGTGCGAAATACGACGGCCTCTAGGCCGGGATCGAGCACGCCTTCGAGGTTGCCGCCGAGCCTCAGCGGACTACCGTCGAACGCCGCTCCCCACAGCAGCTGGTGGATGACCGCAAGCATCACACCGTAGGCGACTCCGACGACCGTGAGGGCGAGGAAGGGGTTAGGGACCCGCTGCTGCAGCACGACCACCAGCCAGATCGCCAGCGGCACGAAAACCAGCAACCCGGCGACGACGCTGCCGTCCGGGACGACGCCCAGGTCGTGCAGCGGCACGCGGATTGCCGCGATCGCCGCGAGCAGAATAATGGCGGGCACGGACAGCCCGAGCTTGTGTCGCATGGTCGGTTCTCCCGTTTCGGGTAGCATTCACGCCCCCTTTTGTACCGGAGGACCGAGGAAACAAGCATCGTCCGAAAGAGGGATAAAGGGGGAGGAGAACTCACCGCGAAAACCCATCGCCGGCCAACGAACTGGCCTGCGACGCCGTCAAGGTTTGTCGTAGAAACCGTTGCTAGAGGAGGTTCATCTCCCTGGCCCTGGAGACGGCCTGGGCGCGGTTGCGCGCCCCCAGCTTGCGGTAGATGTTTTGGACGTGGGTCTTGACGGTGCTCAAGACTACGAACAGCTCGCGGGCAATCTCCAGGTTCCTCTTGCCGGCGGCGATGAGGACAAGCACCTCCATCTCGCGCTCGCTCAGGGGCTCGGGGATCCTTGCGTCCCGCTGCGCCGAGCCCGAGGCGTCGCGCTCCAGCGCCGCCAGGAGCTTCCTGAGGTAGTGTGCGGAAACCGGCGAATCCAGGCGGCCCCTCTGCCCGGCTTCGAGTGTCGCGGAGAGAAGGTCGGCCATCGCCGGTCCCTCGTTTACGATGGTGCGGACGAAGCCCTCCGGTTCGGCCAGAGCCAGGGCCCGCGTCAGGGTGCTCACGGCTTTCTCTTTCTCGTTGTTGGCCCACAGCACCAGCGCTTGCAGGGCGAGGATCTCTATAAGGCCGCCCGTCACCCCCGACGTCTCCGCAAAATCGCGCAGCACCTCGAGCAGCCCAAGCGCCTCGTCGCGGCGGCCCCGGGCGTGGAGCACCCTGGCCGAGGTTAGCCGGTCCACCACCCGCGCGGCGTCCGCGGCGTTTTGCGCGTTCGCGGCGCGCTCCTGCTCCAGGGCAACCGCCTCGGCGAGCTCGCCTCGCGCCAGGCGCAGGCGCACCATCCAGGCCGTCGCGATGGCGCTCTCGAGGTCCGCGCCGGAGGAGCGCGCCACCAGCTCGGCCTCGTGGGCCGTCACGAGGGCGCCATCCTCGTCGCCGCGCGCTAGCTTCGCCCGCGAGAGGGTGACGTATCCCCACACCAGGTTGCTGACCTCCCTGGTAAGCTCGGCCAACCTTATGCCTTTCTCCAGCTCGTGCTCGGCCCCGTCCAGATCGTTTCGTTCGTAGAGGAGCGTGCCCATCCCCAGGTGGGCAAGCCCCGCGGCGGGCAGCAGCTCGACCCCCTGCTCGGTGACGAACCGCAGCGCCCGACGGAACGAGCCCTCCGCCTCCCGCAGGCGACCTTGCGCCGCCTGTACCCGGGCTTGCCAGACCATGGAAATGAGCGTGCCGTAGATGTGGCCGGCACTCCGGCCGAGTTCCACTGCCTCGGCGAAGGCTTCGCTGGCCGCCGCCAGATCCCCGCTGGTGCGCAGCGCCTCGCCCAGGCAGATGGCGGCGAAGGTGCGCTGTGGGGTGTCCTCAGCGGGCAGGAGCGACAGAGATTGTCGGGCGAGTTCTACGGCGTGCGGCGCGTCTCCCCGGAGGCGGGCGCGCCAGGACCGAACGGCAGACGCGCAACCCCGTAGAAACTGACGGTCCTTCTCGTCGGCGGTCTCGGCCGCTCGCTCGATCTCTTGCAGAACGGGTTCAACGTCACCCGGCCGGTCGCTGACTGCCAGGGCCACCGCGTGCTCGACTAACAGCCAGGGTCGGCGGCGCTTCGTCTCGGCCGGCAACGCCTCAAGCCAACGGAGCACAGTGGGGACCTCGCCGCGGCGAGGAAAGACCTCCCTGATCCCTCGCTCGACCAGCCGAGCGGCACGCTCATAATCGAGGGTGGAGAAGGCGTGCTCTATCGCTTCGGAGAGCAGTCCGTTGTCCTCGTACCAACCCGAGGCGCAGAGGTGAAGCTCTCCCACGCGCTCCGGCTCTTCGCGTACGAGGCGGCTTTTCAGGAACTCGGCGAAGAGGTGGTGGTAGCGGTACCAGCGCCTCTCGCCGTCCAAAGCAACGACGAAGAGGTTCTCCCTCTCCAGTCTCTCCAGCATCTCCTGCCCGCCTGAGCGGCCCGTCAACGCGTCGCACAGAGGGGCACTCATACGCTCCAGCACCGAGGTCGAAAGCAAAAACCCCCTCACCTCCGCGGGCTGGCGCTTGAGCACCTCCTCGGCCAGGAAGTCCAGGACGTCCCTATGGCTCCCGGAGAAGGCTTCGACGAAGCCGGAGACGTCCTCGCGGTCGCGCATCGAGAGTGCGGCGAGCTGCAACCCCGCGATCCAACCCTCCGTCCGCTCCTCCAGCACCGAGACGTCTTCGGCTGAGAGATCTAGCCCCATGACATCTTCGAGGAAAGCGGCGGCCTCCTCGGGGGTGAAGCGCAGGTCGGAAGCGTGCAGCTCGACCATCTGGTCCCTGGCGCGCAGCCTTGCGAGAGGCAGGGGCGGATCGACGCGGCTTGCGATGACGAGGTGTACGTTGGGCGGAAGGTTATCGAGCAGGAAAGAGACGATCCCATGGACGGGCTGCGCGTCAACGACGTGGTAGTCGTCGAGGACCACGGCGAGCTCGCCCGGCAGTGCGGCCATCTCGTTGACGAGGGAGCCCGCCAGCGCCTCGGGCCGCGGCGATTCGGGCGAGCGCAACGAAGCCAGGACCGCCTCGCCGATCCCCTCCTCGATCGTTCTCAGTGCGGCCACGAGGTAAGACAGAAACCGCGCCGGGTCGTTGTCTCCCTCGTCAAGCGACACCCAGGTGATGGACCGCTCGCCGTCCGCGCAGCTTTGCGACCACTCGCTCAGCAGGGTTGACTTGCCGAAACCCGCCGGGGCGGAGAGGAGGGTCAGCCTGCGCCCATTGGTGTTGGCAAGCACCCCTCGCAGGCGAGGGCGCGCGACCAGCTTGGGTCGCGTCCTGGGGGGACGCAGCTTGGTGGTTACCAGCTCTTGGGGCACGGCGGTCGGCACGGCTCTTCCTCGATACGGGCAGCTTACTACGGAATGAAACCCAAAGCCACGCCGCGTCGTGTCGCGGCGGAGTTCCGACCGGCGACGGATCTCCTCCCCCACGATCATCCTTTCGGCCGATGACCCTCCGCCCGATCTCCCGGTACCGTTCCTGGCAGAGGCTTCCGGCGCGGACCCGGTTGCGCGCTCCGGCAGCCGGACAGAAGAAACAAGTAAAGGCACGAAGAAGTGATATGTGTGACCGTCGAAATCCGCGAGGGAACCCTCACGTACCGGGCGCAGTTCACCGCCTCCTCCACCGAGCGGGCGCTGAAGATGGTGGGGGATGGTACGCCCGGTCGCAGCGAGCGCCTCCTCTTCCCGATAGACCCCGAAGCCTTCTTCGTCCGCGAGAGCACCGGCCGGAAGGAGGCGGCATGAGCGGGGAGCGTAACGACCGGCAAAGGAGGCGGCGGTGAACTTTACGTTGGGCAAGGCGTCCAGCAAGCGTCACATCATCTGCCCGTACTGCGAGAGGGGACAGCTCCTGCAGGTGGGTCCCGGCTTCGCGCGCTGCGGCTCCTGCGCCTTGCCCCTGCTCGGCTCTGCGCTTGAGACCCTGCAGTACATAGTCGGGCTGCCCGACGCCCTGGGCGCCCACCCCTGCGAGTGCGGACATCCCGAGATGCGCAGGCTGCCCGACGGGGTGTTGCACTGCCCGGCCTGCCGCTCGGAGGTCTTGCCGGTAGAGGTCGGGGTCCCAGACGAACGAAGAAGGATGGCCGATGGTTGGCTACATGAATCTGGAGGAGCAGGTGGATAGGGAATTCCGGTTCGCCCGCAGAAAGGCGTTGCTCGGGCGGATCGCCGCCCGTCTGAGGAGGAGAGACGCCGCCTCGACTCGGCTGCCGCGCTTCGACGAGGTGAGGAGGATCTCCGGGGCGCTAGGGAGAATCCACCGTGGCATGAGGACGGTGCCCGTAAAACGGGTGCTGGGCAGCGTGGGACGGCGTTCGGAGTTCGATCGAGGCTTTATGCCCGCCAGGGCGAGCGTGGAGGAGAGGTGGAAGCGCATAGACCGGGCCTTCCATCGCGGCGAGGAGCTGCCTCCCGTGAGTCTGTACAAGCTCGGCCACTCCTATTACGTCCTGGACGGCCACAACCGGGTCAGCGTGGCCCGCTTCCACGGCGTCGAGTGGATCGACGCCCACGTCACGGAGTTCCGCGCGAGTCGGCCGGTGGCGCGAAGGGGCGCCACGACGAGCAGCAAAACAAGAGGATCGGGGGCGAGAGAGATGATGGATCCCTACGAAATCATAAAGCAGCATCGTGCAAAGGTGGCGCGCGAGGTAGAAGAAAACCGTCTGGCAGGAGAGCTTCGGGCAGGCCGCAAAAGACGCGCTGGCGACCGGAGATCGGCGTTGATGTGGGAGCTGAAAAGGATCCTCGGCCGCCTCTTCAAGCCCTTCGGCCGCTGAGGGACCGGGAGGAGATCTAATGCCAGAGAACGATCCCGGTTCCGGTACGACGCCTGCCCCCAAGACGCAGGGGGACGCCGAATCCGACCCCCTGCGCGGGTCTGAAGCGCCGGAGCTTCTGGTCGGCTACCACGCCTGCGAGTGCGGCCACCCCGGGATGCGCCTGCTCCCGGACGGCGTCTTCCACTGCCCGGCGTGCGGATCGGAGGTCCTGCCGATCGAAAAGCCCTGAATCCCGAGACCACGGGCCGCGGATCTGCTCGCGCGCGGGACACTGAAGGAGAACCTTATCCGGGCATTCGATTGAGAAGCGCTGGTGAGAATTGGAGGGATATTGTCACAACGCTACCAAGGCTACCGCGGCAGGCAGGCAACAGACAAGCGAGCGAGGTTCGTTGCCCCTCGCGGTCGGTCGCTAGATCGAAACACGCGCCCCAGATGACTGCGGCGTACCAAGAGCGCGACGGTCCATCGCCTCGGCGGAAAAAGTAAACCGGCTCGTCGGCCTCCGTTGATGCGCGAGCACTGACGTCCGGTGAGCACGAGAAGGAGGCAGAAGCAACATGCAGAACGAAACCCACGATACGCTATACACTGTAAGCGGGGAGGCAGTTCGCGGGGAAGAGATCTCCTGGAAGCGGCTACCGCCCGTGGCGTTGCTCGCCGCCTTCGGCGCGGCCGTCGTCAACGCAATCGTCTACTCCGCAGCTTCGGGGCTCGAGCTCATCCCCCAAGATGTCCTCGTTCCCGCGCCGGGC
>DATACV010000374.1:0-6751 GCA_036258875.1 Rubrobacteraceae bacterium | reverse complement strand
GGGGGGCCCGAGGCGTGCTGACAAGCGTGGGCCTTGTAAAGGCCCGGCGCGTGCTGGTTAGCTTCAAGCTCTGGGAGTGGGCACGGCCGCCGAACCGGCGAGGCCATCTATTATCACCCTGAGCGCCTGATCCGCGACCTCGTCCGCCGAGGCACCCGCCTCGTCGCGACTCCACTGCAACCCCGCCCCGAATATGGCCCAGCTCGCCGTGCAAGCAACGATCTCCCCGTTCGCCGGCCTCTGTGGCGACGCCTCGATCCAACTGAGCAGCATCTCGTAAAGCTCGTGCTGCACCCGCGCCTCGATGAGCGGCCTGAACTGCCTGTCTTTCCAGGAGCAGGCGGTGTTGAGCCCGGCCAGGTAGTCGCAGGCCGCCAGGATGAGCGCCCTGATGTTCTCCTCGCAGAGCTCCGGCGACGAGGGAAGCCTCCGCCCGAGCTCCTCCCTGAAGGCCTCGCTTATGACGTGGTCGAAGAGCTCGTGCTGGTCTCTGAAGTGGGCGTAGAAGGTGGCCCTGTTGATGGTGGCCCGCTCGGCTATCTCCTGCACGGTCAGCCCCGCGTGCCCCTTCTCCGCCAGCAACTCGTTGAACGCCCGCACCAGCAACTCGCGCGTGCGCCTGACACGGGGGTCCAACCTCCCCTCAGTCTCCCTGGCCAACATTTTCGCCCTTCCGTCGCTTAACCAACATCGAACCACTTCTGACGGTTGACTACGCCCTTCTAGTGTCACACTATCTTAGCCGACAGTTGTCGTTTTAGCAACGGATGCCGAAGACTCAGAGACGGGGCCGGAGCTGGCAGAGAGAAGGAGGACTACGGCGATGAACGTTACGGTTATAGGTGCGGGCAACATGGGGCGCGGGCTCGGCCACGTGCTAGTAAGGGGCGGCCACTCGGTGACGGTAGTGGACTGGGACCCGGAGGAGGCCGCGCGGCTCGCCGAGGAGTTGCGTGAGGCGGCGCGTGGCGGCGCGACGGTCGAGGCGGAGGCGCCGGGCGCGGAGCTGCGCGGCGAGATCGTGATCCCCGCCGTCTACTACCCTTCGACGCTGGAGGCTGCGAGGGGGCTTGGCGAGGAGCTGGAGGGCAAGGTCGTCGTGGACATCTCCAACCCCGTAAACCAGAACTTCGACGGGCCCGCCACCGAGCCGGGCACGTCGGCGGCGGAGGAGCTCGCGGCGGCGGTGCCCGCGGGCGCGCGGGTGGTCAAGGCCTTCAACACCACCTTCGCGGGGACGCTCGTGGAGGGGCAGGTCGCGGGCCAGCCGCTCGACGTGTTCATCGCGGGGGATGACGAGGGGGCCAGGGAGATAGTGGCCCGGCTCGCGCGCGACGGGGGCTTGCGACCCGTAGACGTGGGGCCGCTGGAGCGGGCGCGGCACCTGGAGGGTATGGGCTTCTTGCACATGATGTCGCAGCAGCCGCTCGGCGCCGGCTTCGCGAGCGCGGTGAAGGTTATATCCTGATGCGGGTTCGACGGGCTAGTAAGGGGACAGAGAGCATGACTGGGGGATCCATCCCCGCCGGGGCCAGGATCGGGCACGTCCACCTCAGGGTATCTGACCTGGACCGTTCGATCCGGTTCTACCGCGACCTGATGGGGTTCGACCTCGTGGCGCGCCTGGGCGACGAGGCGGCCTTTCTCTCGGCGGGCGGCTACCACCACCACATCGGGCTGAACACGTGGGAGAGCGCGGGCGGTCCACCACCCCCCCGCGGCACTACCGGCCTCTACCACTTCGCCGTCAACTACCCGGAGCGCCGCGACCTGGCCGTCGCGCTGAAGCGGCTCCTGGATAACGGCTGGTCCATAGACGGCGCCTCCGACCACGGCACCCACGAGGCCATCTACCTCCACGACCCCGACTACAACGGCATCGAGCTCGCCTGGGACCGCGACGAGAGCGAGTGGCCGAAGGTGGACGGCGAGCTCACCTTCAAGAGGCGCTCCCTGGACTTCGACGGCCTGATAGCCGAGCTGGAATAGCACGCTGCGCCCGGCTTGCAGCCGGGCTCCGCTCGTCAGCAAGTCGTCCCTGATCGTGGCCCAGCACGCCATCCGGATCGCTCGCGCAAGACGCGGCCGGGTAGGGCCCGAGCGGAAGTGCGAGCTTGTTGAAAGCGAGGGCCTTGCCTGGCAAGGCCCAAAGCGTGCTAACGAGCGAGGGCCCGCTAGGGCCCGACGCGTGCTGAAAGCGGAAGCCGAAGGCTGGAGCGTGCTGACAAGCGACCGAAGGGAGCGTGCTCACAAGGCGCTAGCCGGAGCGTGCTGCCGGGCGGCCGGCGTTCTCCTTGGATATAAGACCGCCGAGCGCTCCCAGCGCTGGGTACATGAGGGCGAAGAGGGCGGCGATAAGGCCCGAGTCGTTGAGGAGTCCGGAGGCTACCGCGGCGAGGACTGCGGCGGGGATCCCGGCGGCGAGCGGCGTCCCGCGCGCCCGGCGCCAGCCGGCGTAGGTCACGCCGGCGCCGAGGGCTAGCAAGAAGAGGAGTACCGGGTTCAGCAGCGAGCCGAAGCTGATCGCCAGCTTGCGGGCCGCGACCTCGTAGAGCCCGCTCTCCCCGCCCGCGACCCGCGAGCCGTGGGAGACGCCGGGGAAGAGGAGGCCGCTCGCCAGGAACAGAACGGCCGCGAGCGCGAGCCCGCCCGCCGCCCACAGGAGGACCCCCCGCCACCCGTCCCCGCGTGCGAGCCCCAGGGCCGCCCCGAACGCGAGGCCGAGGACCGCGGACCCGCCGACGTCCGCGCCCATCGTGGGCAGCCCGAGCGCGAGCACAGCGACCGCGCCGACCACGGCGAGCAGTATCGTGGGGGATCTCCTCCTGTAGGCAAGGATCCCGAGCCCCATCGTGAGGGCGCCCGCGAGGACCGCCGCGTACTCGTTGCCCACCCCGTAGAACCGGGTGCCGGTCGCCGGGTTGTAGCCCAGGGTGGAGAACCGCTCGAGCGGCCCCCCCGCCGCGGCGTCCAGGATCACGAGCCCCGCCGTCGCCAGCGCCACCCGCGCCAGCGCCCCGGCGAAGGAGCCGGAGATCCTCCAGCAGAGAGCCGTGATCCCTCCCGCGAGGAGCGCGGTCAGAGCCCCGACGAGCAGAACATTCGTCACCGGGATCGCCGCGGCGATCAACGCCCCCGCAGGTAGAGCCGCAACGGCGAGGACGGCCCGGGAGACGCCCCTCCTGCCGTGCCGGAGGGCGCCTGCCGCGAGGCCGAGCGCCCACAGGACGCCGACCACGCCCCAGACCCGGAACCCCTCGTCCTCGACGAACCACAGCCGGCGCTGCAAGAGTTCCGCGCTCTCGGCCTCGCCCGGGCGCGCCTCCGCCGCACGCCCGCTCATCTCTGGTGGGACAGGCACCCCGAGGACGTCGAGCAGCGTGGGGGCGACGTCCGCGTTGGTGAGGAGCCCCTCCGTGCGCGTCGTCGGCGAGTAGAGAAGTCCCCCTTCGCCTTCCGGCTGGACCAGAACGAACGGCGTCAGGTTCGGCGTCCCGGGTGGGCCGTTCGGGGAGGCCACGGCGACGGCGGCCCCCGCTTCCCGGGCGGCCTCGACGAGCTCCGCAGCCCGCCGTGGGTCTCCGGCGTCCACGGCGACGAAGCCTGCGCCGGCTTGTAGGGCGGATTCGAGGCCGGCGATAGGGTCCTCGGCCCCGTAGGCGGAGCGAACGCCGCCGTCCGAGGTCATGATCACCAGCCTCGCCCTGTCTCCCACCGCGGCCGCCGGCACCCCGGCCTCTTCGAGGGCATCGCCTAGAGAGCCAGGATGGACGGTCTGCGCCGGGCCGTCGAAAGCGTTGGGTATCCGCGCGGGGTCGGCGGGCAGGTCCTCGGGCAGGAACCTGGTGTCCACCCGCGAGCCCGCGCCGAGGAAGACGTAGCCGAAGCGGGGGTCGTCGGGAGGCGCGGTCCCCTGGACTACGGAGAGCGTCGCCGCCGCGCCATCCGAGAAAGCCTCCTCGAGGCCCGGCTCTCTCTCCGTGGTGTCCCAGGAGAGGCCGTCTACCAGGACGAGGACGGCGGGGCGCGGTGGTGGCGACGCGACGACGGGGGGATGGCTCGACGAGACGGCAAGGACCGCCAGGAACAGGGGAGGCAGTATCCAGAGCAAGAGTGCCCGCACGACGGATCCAGTTTAGCAGGGCGGGCGCTGCGTTCCCCGTTCGCTCTTGGAGATTGCCGTCTGTAGCTTCGGCGTATATCCCTTCGCCGCGGGTACGTTCTTCTGGGCCGCCCCAAGTTCCACTACCTGCGGTACCTGATACTGTCGCGCACCACCGCCGAGACGTTGCCAGCCCCGTCCCTGTACTGCACGAACACGGTCTTGGTCTTGGACCCGCCACCGCTGAGCGTCCAACTCTTGCTCGTGGCGAAAGGCTTCCAGGCAGCCGAGGCGAGGGCGCTCGAACTGTTGGCTATGCGCATCGAGGGCACCCCCGAGTCAGGTGCGGGGTCGTTAGCCCGGAGGGTAAGGGTAACTGTGCGGTTCCTGGTGGAGGCCTTGCCACCGTTTATCAGCACGGAACCTCTAGGGCCAGCGGTGTCCACCTTGAATGTCCGCTCGGCGGGCGTCTGGTCCAGGTTGCCTGTGGCGTCCTTGGCCCTCACCTCGAAGGGCATATCACTCAATTGAGTGATTTTTGCCCCGATGGCCCGCCGACCTCGTCCTGGATGAGCGCCACGAGGGAGACCGGGGAAAAATACCTGGCGTCCGGGGAGTTGCTAAACTGCGCCGCGAGCTTGAACGCGACGACACACGCCGTCTTCGGGGTCGCGGCGCTGGCGGGGGCCTCCCTCGTCGCCGGGACCGAGCCGCCCTTCTACGCCTACCCGGTGGCCGTCGCGGCGGCCTGGCTGCCGGACGTGGACAACCCCCGCAGCACTCTGGGCAACGGCCTCAGCCGCATGCGGAGCCCCGCGCTCAACCTCCTGACCCGGCCCCTGAGTTGGGCCTTGAGGACCGCTTCCTTCACCCTGGTGCGGACCGTCGGCCACCGCACCCTGACCCACTCGCTGCTGGGGATCCTGCTCTTCGCGCTGCCCGTCTGGCTGATCCTGGGCTCCTACCCGAATGTCTCCCTCGCCCTCGTCGCGGGCTACGCCTCGCACGTCTTCGCGGACGCTCTGAACACGCGGGGGGTGCCGCTCTTCTGGCCCATGGGCAAGCCCATAAGGCTGCTGCCTGGTGGCATAAGGTCCGGTGGGGCGGTCGAGGTGGCCGTCGCGCTCGTGGCTCTGGGCTTCGCGGGGTGGGAACTATATTTGCTACACCCCGCGGTGCGCGGCGCGCTCGGGCTCCTCCAGCCACTCTAGCATCCCGCGGCTCGCGGGATGGATGTCGCGACCGCGCCCCTCGTTGTACGAGATGGCGCGCCGCAGCGACTCGGCGGCGGCCTCGCGCAGGTCCCTGCTCGCCAGGTCCCGGATCCTGCCGACGCTAGGGTAGTCGCGGGCGGGTTCTATCTTGTCCGCCACGTAGAGCGCGAGCGCGAGCGGCCCCATCCCCGCAGCCCCTACCGTGTGGACCCGGACCGCCTCCAGGACCTCCTCGTCCTCGACGCCGAGCTCCCGCCGTCCCAACTCCGCGGCTACGGGTCCGTGAAGAAGCTTCGGGCTCTGACGCTCGGGTTCGCCGAGGTGGAGCTCCCACGCTCTTGCGAGCCTCAGGTACTCCTCCGGCTCCGTCTCGCGCGCGGCGTCGTGCAGGAGCGCGGCCAGGCGCGTTCGGGCGGGGTCGAGGCCGTGCTCGCGCGCCAGCTCTTCGGCGGTGTCGGCCACCCTCACGGTGTGACCGTAGCGCTTCTCGGAGAGCCTCTCGCGCGCGAAGGCGTCGGCGGCTTCGAGGAGCGCGTCGTTATCTGCGGGGTCTGCCACGCGGCGAATTGTAGAATAAGAGCATGCACGACGGACAGAAGAACATAAGCAGCGCCGAGATCGTCACCATCGGGACCGAGATACTACTCGGCGACCTGGTGGACACCAACACGGCGTGGCTGAGCGCGCGGCTCGCCACCCTGGGGGTGGGCGTCTACCGCCACACCACAGTCGGGGACAACAGGGTCAGGATCTCGGGCGCCCTGAAGGAGGCGGCCTCGCGCGCGGACCTGGTGATCACGACCGGAGGCCTGGGCCCGACCTCGGACGACCTGACCAACGAGTGCCTGGCGGACGTGACGGGCCGCAAGATGGTCGAGTACCCGCAGGCGCGCGCGCACGTGGACGAGATGTTCAGACGCTTCGGCCGCGAGCCTACGGCCAACAACTACAAGCAGGCGCTCTTCCCCGAGGGGACGGAGCTCATCCCCAACCCCCTGGGCACCGCGATGGGCGCCCTCCTGGAGGCCGACGGCACGCTCTTCGCGACGCTCCCGGGCGTGCCCTCCGAGATGAGGGGCATGTTCGAGGGGACGCTGGAGCCCCTGATCCGGAGCCGCAGCGACGGCTCCATCATCTCGCGGACACTCTGGTTCGCCGGCATCGGCGAGTCCGCGCTCGCCGAAAAGGTCCAGGAGTTCCTCGACGCCACGGACCCCACGGTCGCACCCCTGGCCGGCCAGGGCAAGGTCCGACTCCGCATCACTACCCGCGCCGCCACGCCCGAGGAGGCTGAGGAGAGGATAGCGCCCGTGGAGAAGGAGATCCTCGCCCGCCTCGGCGAGTACTACTTCGGCGAGGACGACGAGACGCTGGAGAGCGCGGTCGCGCGTCTGCTGAAGAAGACCGGGGCGACCCTCGCGCTCGCCGAGAGCTG